>JAZRMZ010000100.1:0-10404 GCA_045647905.1 Clostridia bacterium | reverse complement strand
GCAGAAAAAAAGAAAATTAAAATATTTATCCAATCTGGTGTTGCTCCAAAAATGCCGTTAAGAGTATAATACAACACGGGAATCAAAAAAACGCCAAAAACCGTTCCTGCCAGCTTTACGCAAAAAAATTTTTCCTGTGTTTTTCCCACACTTCTGCTTTCCGCAAAAGTATAAACAACCATGGGAAAGAATAATAATTTCATATGCTCCCAAATTGATTCATTCACTGCCGAAAACGGTGCAACAAAAATGTTCTGTCCTGTTAAATCAAATAAAAAATGTAATAAAACTCCTGCAATACAAACAAAAATAAAGCCAAATATCTGCCGAACATTCAGAGATTTTTCCATACAAAGCCTCCGTTATATAATTTATATCAAAATATATGACAACACTATGTTTAATATTTATTTTTAATCAAAACAGTTGTAATTTACATACATTTGTGATATTATATAAATAATTATACAAAGGATTGGTGAAATATATGAAACCGGTAGTAGCAATTGTTGGAAGACCAAATGTTGGTAAATCCACATTATTCAATAAAATTTCAGGAAAAAAAATTGCCATTGTGGAAGATACACCCGGTATCACACGTGACAGAATTTATGCCGATGCAGAATGGCTCGGCAAAGAATTCACCTTGATAGACACAGGCGGTATTGAACCGTACAGCAAGGATATTATTCTTTCCCAGATGAGACAGCAGGCAAATCTTGCCATAGATATGGCAGATGTAATTCTTTTAATTGTCAATGTCCGTGACGGTATGACCGCCGCAGATAAGGATGTTGCCGCAATGCTTCAAAAATGCGGAAAACCCGTTATCCTTGTGTGCAATAAGGTTGACAATCCCGGTGACCCGCCCATTGAGGTTTATGAATTTTATAATCTTGGTCTCGGTGACCCCATGATGGTTTCCTCCATTCACGGTCTTGGGGTGGGTGATCTTTTGGATGCGGTTTGCGAACATTTTCCCGAAACCACACACGAAGAAGATGACGAAGACGTTATTAATATTGCCATTGTGGGCAAACCCAATGCAGGGAAATCATCACTCGTAAACAGAATTCTTGGCGAAGAACGTGTTATCGTCAGCGATATTGCCGGAACAACCCGTGATTCAATTGACAGTCGCCTTGAACGAAACGGAAAAAAATATATTCTAATCGATACAGCAGGTATGCGCAAACGTGGTAAGATTGATGAAAACGTTGAAAGATACAGTGTTGTCCGTGCTCTTAATTCAATTGAAAGAGCCGATGTTTGTGTTATAATGATTGATGCAACCGAAGGCGTGACAGAACAGGATACAAAAATTGCAGGCTATGTTCACGAACAGGGAAAGGCTGCAGTATTTGCCGTTAACAAGTGGGACTTGGTTGAAAAAGAAACAAATACCATGAAAAATTTCAAGGACAGACTTCTTGAAGGCTTCAACTTTATGATGTATGCAGAATCAATCTTTATTTCAGCAAAAACAGGTCAGCGTGTCAATGATTTGTTCGAAATGGCAGAACTTGCGGTTGAAGAAAACAAAAAACGTATTTCAACAGGTATGCTCAACGACGTTATCAACGAAGCAATTGCCCTTGTTCAACCTCCTTCGGATAAAGGTAAACGTCTCAAAATTTATTACGGAACGCAAGCGGGCATAAAGCCCCCCACATTTGTTCTTTTTGTTAACAATTCAGACCTTGCACACTATTCTTATATAAGATACCTTGAAAACAAAATCAGAGCTGCTTTTGGATTTAAAGGAACTCCCATAAAGTTCATAATCCGTGAAAAGGGCGAAAAGGACACAAAGGGAAGCAAAATATAAATTAAGGAGAGCTTTTTATGGATAAGACATTGATATATAATTTAGTTTTTCTTGTTGTTGCCTATCTTCTGGGCAGTATCAACACATCAATAATTGTTTCAAAAATAATGATTGGTGACGACATCCGAAAACACGGCAGCGGCAACGCAGGTGCAACAAACACATTACGCACAGTGGGAAAAAAAGGTGCTCTGTTTGTTGTTTTGGGAGATGTTCTCAAGGCAGTTATCGCTTTGCTTTTTGCAAAGCTTGCACCTTTCACAACAGTAAATGCTCTCTACATTGCAGGTATCGGTGCTGTTCTTGGACATAATTTCCCCCTTTACTTTCAATTTAAAGGTGGCAAAGGTATTGTTGTTTCACTTGTTGCCATTCTTTTTGCGGACCCGATTCTCGGTCTTGTGACCTTTGTTGCCGCAATTGCAATTATGGCAATAACACGATATGTTTCTTTGGGAAGTATGCTTGGTGCTGTTATTTTTGCAATACTCTCCCTGATTTTCAAAACGGGCAATACGGATTTTATTGTTTTTGCATTTATCCTTGCTGTACTTGCAGTTTATATGCATCGTGAAAATCTTGCACGTCTTCTTGCAGGAAACGAAAATAAGCTTGGAGCAAAGAAAAACAATCAGGAGGAAAACAAATAATGGCAAATATATGCGTTTTAGGCAGTGGCGGCTGGGGAACGGCTGTTTCTATTCTCCTCCACAACAACGGACACAAGGTAACTCTTTGGTCATATGACAAAACAGAATGTGAAAATCTCGAAAAATTTCACGAAAACAAACCCTTTCTTCCGGGAATCGAAATCCCCTGTGGAATTGAATTTACAAACGATTTATCTGCGTGCAAAGGAAAAGATTTGACGGTTATCGCAACCCCTTCACACGGCATACGCAATGTTGCGCAGAACATAAAAGATTATATGTCCGACGGGCAAATTATTCTCAATATATCAAAAGGTATTGAGGAAAATACATACATGACAATTTCCGAAATATTAAAACAGGAACTTCCCATGTGCCGTATCGCCGTAATGTCAGGACCGAGCCATGCCGAAGAAGTTTCACGGGGTATTCCCACAACAAATGTGGTTGCCTCCGATAACATTGAAACATCACAATATATTCAGGATATTTTTATGAGTTCAGCATTCCGGGTATATACTTCAAGGGATATAATCGGCGTTGAAATCGGCGGTTCAATCAAGAATGTTATTGCCCTTTGTTGCGGTATTCTGGACGGTCTCGGTTGCGGCGACAACACAAAAGCGGCACTTATGACCAGAGGACTTGTTGAAATGACCCGTCTTGGCGTTGCCATGGGTGCCAAAGCCGAAACCTTTTCGGGGCTTTCGGGAATTGGTGACCTTATTGTAACCTGCACAAGTATGCATTCACGAAACCGCAGAGCAGGAATTCTTATCGGACAAGGGATGTCCGTTGACGAAGCTCAGAAAACCGTAAATATGGTTGTTGAAGGTGTGCGCAGCTGTAAAGCAGCAAAGGAACTTGCTGACCGCAAGGGCGTTGAAATGCCGATAATTTCAGAAGCATACAAAGTTCTTTTTGGTGGTCAGTCGCCTGCCGATGCAATTGCAAATCTTATGGGCAGAAAAAAGAAAAACGAATCCGAGTCTGATTTTTTGCATACTATATAACAATCTCTATCTGAAAGGAAATATGTTATGGATATAAAACTTTTAACAGAATATTTCAAAAAAGCGACAGAAATACTTCCAAAAGGGGTATTTCTCACAACAAAAGACAGCGATAAAATCAATACAATGACAATTGGCTGGGGCTCATTTGGTTTTGAATGGGGAATCCCTGTTGCGGAGGTTATGATTCGTGAAAGCCGTTTTTCCAAAATTGCCGCAGACAAAACCCTCGAATTCACTTTAACCTTCCCCTATGATGATTCAATGAAAGCCGCCCTTGCCTTTTGCGGAAGCAAAAGCGGCAGAGATGTTGACAAAATCAAGGAATGTAATCTTGAAGTAAAGCCTGCCAAGGCAGTTGATACTCCCATTATCGCCTGCAAGGGGCTTGTTTTTGAATGTAGGGTTATCACAAGAGCTGAAATGACATCCTCCCTTACTTCTACTGATATTCTCGACAAATGGTATAAAAACGGTGATTTACACACATTTTACTATGCATCAATTGAAGATTGTTACGAAATTTAATTAAGATTTTTACAATAGAAAGATTCCTTCCGCAAAAACTTGGACGACAATGGTATGACGCAGATGTAAACTATTCAGGCGGAAAAAGAAATTATTGTTGATTAAAAATTTTTCAGAAAACTATTGACAAATAAAAAAGCTGGGTGTATAATAATTTCAATTGAATATCACAAAAAACTATGACGAAGACGGTCGAATTACCGAGTTTTGAGAGAGTTGGCGGTTGCTGCGAGCCAATAACAGAGTTTTTCAATGACCCATCACTTCCGAGTTGGAATCCCGAAAGCAATCAGCAAGTAGACGATTCCCGTGCATTGCAACGTTATCGCAAGGGGCTTGGTTGAGCCTGCAGAGTGACGAAATTATTTTCGTAATTTGAGTGGTACCGCGAGTTTTATAACCCGTCTCAAAGGAAACTTTGGGATGGGTTTGTTTTTTTGTGACATTCCTTCACACTATTACCGAAAGGGGAAAACAAAAATGGATTACAATTTGAAAGAAGTTGCTCAGCGTATAAAAGAACTGCGCGAAGCAAAAGGCTACACACCGGCAGAGCTTGCAAAGCTCACAGATGTTTCTCTTGAGGACTATCTTGTTCTTGAACAGGGCGAAACTGATTTCAGCTTTACGTTTATTTATAAATGTGCAAAAGCCTGCAAAGTTGAAGTTATTGACATTCTTGAGGGAACAAGCTCCACTCTCACCTCCTACGCTGTCACAAGAAAAGGTGAAGGTGCAAAAATTGTTCGCAAAAAGGGCTTTGTTTACAACAACCTTGCACCAAAATTCAAAAATAAGCTTGCAGAACCCTTCCTGGTTGAAGCTCCATTCCTCGTGGAAGAACAGACTGCACCCATAAAGCTCAGTTCACACAAGGGTCAGGAAATTGATATTATTGTCAGTGGAACACTCAAAGTTCAGGTCGGTTCACATATCGAAGTTCTCAATGAAGGTGACTCCATCTTCTATGACAGTTCAACACCTCACGGAATGATTGCAACAAGCCCCGAAGGCTGTGTTTTCAATGCAATTGTTCTCAACCCCACAGGTGAAGACTTCTATAACGACACAAATGAGGTTTCAACCTCAATCGAACCTGTCACCCGTGAAGCAAAAGAAACCGTTGCGGATAATTTTATTGAAACAACACTTGACGAAAACGGCGTATTCAACGGAATTTCTTTCAAAAACGACGACAAATTCAACTTTGCATTTGACTGCGTTGATGCAATTGCCGACAAAAATCCCAATAAGGTTGCGATGATGTGGGTTGCAAACGACAAAACAGACCGCGCATTTACATTCAAAGATATGAAGCGTTATTCAGCCAAGGTTGCGAACTATTTTGAATCCATGGGAATCAAAAAGGGCGACACAGTTATGCTTGTTCTCAAACGTCATTATCAGTTCTGGTTCTGTATGCTTGCCCTCCATAAAATAGGCGCAATTGCCATTCCAGCAACAAACCAGCTTGTTGAACACGACTTTGAATACAGATATAAGGCTGCAGGTGTAAAAGCAATTGTCTGCACAGCAGACGGCGATGTTTCAGCCGAAGCTGAAAAAGCAGCAGCCGCATATCCCGATATGCTCAAATTCCTTGTTGGCGGAAAGAAAGATGGCTGGTATGACTTTAACGAGGACATTGAACGTTTCAGCACACACTTTAATCGTAAAGACGACACTCCCTGCGGCAATGATCCCATGCTGATGATTTTCACATCAGGAACAACCGGATACCCCAGAATTGCAACACATTCATATAAATATGCATTGGGACATTATCCCACAGCAAAGTTCTGGCACAACGTGAATCCTGACGGACTCCACTTCACAATTTCTGATACGGGCTGGGGTAAGGCACTCTGGGGCAAGCTTTACGGACAATGGCTCTGCGAAGCAGGAATATTCACATACGACTTTGACAGATTCCATTCGGATGATATACTTCCCCTTTTCAAAAAGTATAACATCACAACATTCTGTGCGCCTCCCACAATGTACAGATTCTTCATCAAAGAAGACCTTTCAAAATATGATTTGTCTTCAATTCAGTATGCAACAACAGCAGGCGAAGCCCTGAATCCCGAAGTTTTCAACCAGTTCTATAAGGCAACAGGACTGAAAATTATGGAAGGTTTTGGTCAAACCGAAACAACCCTCTCAATTGCAAACTTCGTCGGTACAACACCCAAAATTGGTTCAATGGGACGTCCTTCTCCTCTTTATGATGTTGTTGTTCTTGACCCCGACGGAAACGAGTGTAAGACCGGTGACACAGGTGAAATCTGTGTAAGAACTTCTGAAAATGTTCCCTGTGGTTTGTTTACCGGTTACTATCTTGACGACGAAAAGACCAAAGATGCATGGCACGATGGCTATTATCACACAGGCGACCAGGCAACCATGGATGAAGACGGTTATCTCTGGTATGTGGGCAGAATTGATGACGTAATCAAATCATCAGGCTACAGAATCGGACCCTTTGAAATTGAAAGTGTCATTATGGAACTTCCTTATGTTCTTGAATGCGCAATCACGGCTGTTCCAGATGAAGTTCGCGGACAGATTGTAAAGGCAACAATTGTTCTCACAAACGGTACCGTTGGAACCGAAGAACTTAAAAAGGAAATTCAAGAATATGTAAAAACGCGCACCGCACCTTATAAATATCCAAGAATTGTGGATTTTGTGAATGAACTCCCCAAAACAATCAGCGGTAAGGTTCGCCGTGTTGAAATCAGAAATAACGATTTAAAAAATGTAAGTAAATAACTTTAAAGGACTAAGCCGAGATTTCAGCTTAGTCCTTTGTTTTATATTGGTTTTGTCTCAAATATTGAGGAATAAAGTTTTTATAAAAAAAGATCCTTCGGCTACGCTCAGGATGACGTAATTCTGAGCCAAAGGCGAAGAATCTTTATATTCTATTTATAAGTCATTCAAAATAATGTCTTCAAGAGCTTCTCTGCGAACCGCAATATAATCCTTATCCTTTGCAAGCATAACAATTGGCGGTCTTGGAACTCTGTTGTAATTTGATGCCATTGAATAGTTGTAAGCCCCCGTTGTCAGGACTGCCACAGTATCGCCACGTTTTACGCTTGACGGAAGCTTTACGTTCTCTTGAATAATATCACCGCATTCACAACAACGACCCACAACGCTACATTCAAAATCACTTTCCTCTTTGATTTTGTTTGCCACCAGAACCGTGTAATCTGATTTATAAAGTGCAAATCGGGGATTATCAGTCATTCCACCGTCAACGGAAACATAATTTCTGTATTCAGGAATTTGCTTAACGCTTCCAACGGTATAAAGTGTCATACCTGCATCTGCAACAATGGAGCGTCCGGGTTCCATTCTGATTGCAGGAACAGCTATTCCAAGTTCATCACATTTTTCTTTAAGGATTTTTCCAACAAGAGCAATGTTTTCAGCAATATCAATAACAGGGTCAGATTCAACATAGCGGACACCGTAACCGCCGCCAAGATTCAATTCCCTTGTTTTGAAGCCTTCTTCCTTTTCCATTTTTGCAATGAATTTAAGCATCACATCCGAGGTTTTGAAATATACATCCGAATCAAAAACCTGCGAACCCACATGACAATGAAAACCATAAAGGTCAATATTCTTCTTTGTAAGGGCAAATTTTGTAATTTCTTCTGCGGCACCTGTTTCAATTGCTGAACCAAATTTTGAATCAACCTTTCCGGTTGCAACCTCATCATAGGTATGGGGATCAATTCCGGGAGTTATTCTGATTAAAATCTTTGAACAAATACCAAACTCTGCTGAAATTCTGTCAATTGCATCAATTTCCTCAAAGTTGTCTGCAACAAAACAGCCAACACCATTTTTTATTGCATATTCAATATCAGCATCAGTTTTATTGTTACCGTGAAAATATGCCTTTCCCATAGGAAAACCTGCCGCCACAGCAGTACAAATTTCACCTGCGGAAACAACATCAATTCCTATATTCTCTTCCTTTGCAATTCTGTAAACCTGCTTAAAAGATGCAGCCTTGCTTGCATAAAGGGGCAGTGCATTTTTACCAAAGCTTGCTTTCATAGCCTTAAGATATGTTCTGCAATTTAAACGGATTCTTTCCTCATCCATCAAATAAAGGGGGGTGCCGTATTTATTTGCCAGTTCAACAGTATCTCTGCCCGCAAAGGTAAGATGTCCGTTTTCGGCAACTCCTAAGTTATCACAAATCATCAATATTTCCTCTCGTTCTTAAATCTCGATTCCACAATCCTTCATCAACCCGAACATATTCTGCATTTTTGCTTCGTCCATAGGTGTCAAAGGCAGTCTGAGGTAATTCTCACCGTAACCCATAGCTGCTGTTGCCGCTTTTACGGGAATGGGATTAACTTCACAGAACAGCGCATCAATAAGTTCAAGGTATTTGAGCTGAAGGTCAGCACTTGCCTTGATGTTTCCTGCAAAATATTCATCACAGATTTTAACTGTTTCTTTGGGGAGAATATTTGACAGAACCGAAATAACACCTTTGCCCCCAAGTGACATTATGGGAACAATCTGGTCATCGTTGCCTGAATAAATATCCATATCATCACCAACCAATGATGCGATTTTTGCAATCTGAGAAATATTTCCGCTTGCTTCCTTGATTCCCACAATATTGGGATGCTTTGCAAGCTCTGCACAGGTTGCAGGTTCAAGGTTACAGCCCGTGCGGCTCGGAACATTATAAAGGATAACAGGCTTTGTGCTTGCATCGGCAATTGCTGTGAAGGACTGAATCAACCCCTTCTGGGTTGCCTTGTTGTAATAAGGGGTCACAACAAGCATTGCATCAGCTCCAACTTCGCAGGCATACTTTGTAAGTTCGATTGCATATGCCGTGTCATTTGAACCTGTTCCGGCAATAACGGGAACACGTCCTGCAATTTTGTCAACGGCGAATTTTATAACGTTTTTGTGTTCTTCGTCAGTCAGTGTTGAACCTTCGCCCGTTGTTCCTGCAACAACAATTGCATTAATTCCTTCCTGAATCTGCCATTCAATCAATCTTTCAAAGGCTTCATAATCAATTCCCTTTTCGTTGAGAGGTGTAACAATCGCTGTTGCAACACCGGTAAAAACTGTGTTTTTCATAAATTTAACTCCTTTTCAATTACTTTGGCAAATGCGCCATGTGTTGGCACAAAAAAATGATAGCTGAAATCAACTATCATAAATAAACGTATCAACAGTAAATCAACATTCAAATATGATAGCCCTCCGCATTACTGCGACAACGTACGAAATATTATTCCCGTCCGCCAGATCGGTTCTTTGCCGTAAACCGTCTTCGGCGCCTGCCCCTTTCGGCAAATTCTGCTTTGGCAAGCATAAAAATTTGCGTACTGATGACACAACGCACCTCTATCTTCTTGAATATTATACTTTAATTTAGCTTTTTTGTCAATATCTTTTTTTTGATTTCAAAAAAGATTTTATTCTTCAACCGTTCCGTATTCCCAATTATCCAGCTGACCAAATTCTTTAACATTCAAATAACCAATATCAGCCATCAACTGAGCACCCTTTTTGCTTCTTTCGGGGTCGTTGTCATAAACGAGAATTGTCTGGTCTTTTCGGGGGATAAACTGCTCAATAACCGCACGGGTTTCATCGTTAATAGATTCAAGCGGAAAGCAAATTGCACCGTCTATGTGACCTGCATTGAATTCATCAAAGGAACGCACATCAAGAACAACAGCAGGTTCTTCTTTGTCGTCCATAATCTCTTTTGCTTCTTCCTGTGTGATTTCTTCATATGTTCCCGAACCTTCAACAATTGGCTCAGACTTTGGAGCTTCCTGCGCTTCGGGGGCAACAGCTTCAGCTTCACCGTCTTTTTCCGAGGGTGCTTTTTCCGTTTCGGAAACAGCATTATCAGGATTTTCCTTTGCCGGCTGTTCCTCAGAACCGCAACCGGTAAACGAAAAAGCCAATCCAAGAACAATCACCATTGTAAAAAGTATTTTTTTCATTATAAACATTCCTTTCAATTATGTATTTTGAGCAATGGGCTCATTGGTTTGTATATAAAAATTGTTATTATATTCACCAGAATTACCTTTACCAGATTGAAGGGTGCAACACACCATAAAACAAACTCAACCATTGTATCTATTGATGAATTTATTTTTGACGCCATTGAAATAATGGCATCAATTGGCATTTTGAAGGCTGCGCCATAAACAGGCAGCATTACGTAAGCATTAATAAAACAACTGAGCACAACCATCGTTACCCCACCAATAATCATTCCAACCACAGCACTCTTTTTTGATTTGTGCCGTTTGTAGATTAAAGAAGCAGGCAAAACAAATGCAACTCCAATTGCAAAATTTGCAAT
>JAZRMZ010000099.1:0-2819 GCA_045647905.1 Clostridia bacterium | reverse complement strand
GAGGAATAAACAATGGAAACAACAAAAATTGAACTTATAAAACTTACACCCTCGGAGGGTATGGTATTGACAAACGGTGAAACATACAGCACAGAGGTATATCTTGGCAAGAATGACAGTCCTGACAACTGGCATGAGATACCCGTTGAGGAGTACGAAAAGATTCTTGAACAGGAAATGGAAGAAAACAGAATGATAGAGGGTGAATAGCTATGGACGGAATTAAGATTGAGGCGAGACCGTTGCGACTTTATGATTATGAAAAGGTATGCGGAGCGGTTGAAACGGAGTTCCCTAAGAAGTTCAGTTTGCAGAATCGGGTGACGGTTAAGAATCAGGGTGACACAAGTGCTTGTCTTGCCTGCGTTCTTGCATCGGTTGCGGAATACATATGGGGCAAGGAAATGTCGGAGGGCTTCAATTATGGAATGTTCAGAGAAGATAAAGACAAAAACCCCGGGCTTTATTTTGCAAGAGCACTTAATCACGCAATGAAACTTGGGTTTGTTCCTTTTGATGACTTTGGAATACTTCAGGAAATGCCTCACATCAGAGAGCTTACAAAGAAGTTTCCTGAGCTTCTTGAAATCGGACAGAAACACAAAATATCGGGATATGCGGACCTGTGTTATTCAAACAAGACCAAGAGAGACAATGCAATCAAGGATGCACTGCTTAAAGGGAATATCGGACTTGTGGCGGCATCATATGATTATTTCAGTGAGGGTCACGCAATAATGCTCACGGGCTGGGATGATGAGCAGGATGTTTATGAGTTCCAGAATTCTTGGGGCAGAGAGTTTGGTGTTGAGGGCGTTGCATATATTCCTAAATCGGAAATTGACGAGGTGTGTGCAATCTTTACGGAGCCTGTTGAGTTGCCCTTTGAGGATGTTTCAAAGGACAGCTGGTATTACAGCTCGGTGAAGAATATGTATTTGTCGGGACTTATTAACGGCACATCTGAAAACACCTTTGAACCTGACAGACCAATTACAAGGGCGGAAATTTGTGCAATTCTTGACCGCTTGTGTGCGGCGGAGGAGAAGAATAATGCGAGGATTTTTAAGGTGATTAATGAGTTGATGGAGTGAGAAAGATTCTTCGACAAGCTCAGGATGCCGGAGTGTTAAGCCGACATACCGGTGATATGTCGGTAGCGGAGGATGGCAAAACGCAAGGCGTTTTGGGTGATAAGAGGTCGAAGGGGTAAAGATCCTTCGACTACGCTCAGGATGACAAGTCAGCGTAGCTGACAGCTCTCCCCGAGGAGAGCCGAAGAGATTCTTCGACAAGCTCAGGATGCCGGAGCGTTAAGCCGACATACCGGTGATATGTCGGTAGCGGAGGATGGCAAAACGCAAGGCGTTTTGGGTGATAAGAGGTCGAAGGGGCAAAGATCCTTCGACTACGCTCAGGATGACCCCTCAGTAGGGGAGGGTCTCCGTGCCCTCCCGAAACAACGGGCGGGGATGAAACCTCGCCCCTACAGTGTGAGGCTTTAAGGGGAGCCTATGGACAGAAAGGAGAATGGAAATGAAAGGTTATATTTGCACGTTATTTGGAATTATTGGAGGTTTTGTAGCTCAATTGTTTGGTGGCTGGACGGAGGATATAATAACGCTGATTGTTCTTATGACAATAGATTTTGTTATGGGAATTGCTGTGGCAGGGGTTTTTCATAAGAGCAGTAAGTCAATGAACGGCAGTCTTGACAGTCGGGCAGGGTGGAGAGGATTGTGCAAGAAGGGAATCACACTTATGCTGGTTATGATTGCTCACAGACTTGATGTGTCTCTTGGGACAAGTTATATAAAAACGGCAACCATCATCGGATTCATTGCAAATGAGGTTATTTCAATTGTTGAAAATGCGGGGGTGATGGGGATTCCTTTGCCCAATGCTATAACAAGAGCCATAGATATTCTGAAGCATAAGGAGAGTGAATAAGTGGACATTATAAAGGTTGATTATAAGTGGAACGGCGCACTTGCAAAGAGGAATGAAACAAAGTACATAATTCTTCATCATAGGGCAGGAAATGGCGATGTGGAGAGTATACACGCACAGCATTTGTCACAGGGGTGGACGGGTATTGGTTATCATTTTTATGTGAGAAAGGATGGCAGGGTGTACAGAGGCAGACCTCTTGGCGTTGTTGGTGCTCATTGTCAGGGATGGAACAACAAAAGTGTTGGCGTTTGTTTTGAAGGGAATTTTGAGACAGAAAAAATGACTGAAAAACAAATCAGGGCAGGCGCAAAGCTTGTGGTGTATCTCAGGACTCTTTTTCCACACGCAGAGGTGAAAGGGCATGGAGATATGGATTCAACTTTGTGCCCCGGAAAGAATTTTGAATTTGAAAAAATCATGAAAGGAGACAAAAATATGACTGTTGAAGAAGCTGTTGAAATTATTCAGGCAAAAGCCGGACTGGAGGATGAAACAATTGAGTTTCTTTTGTGTTATAAATACGGTGAGGAGCTTGTTTTGAAGATTGCTGATGCTATGGTATAATTTGCATATTTTGCGGATATGTTCATTGACATAAAAGATATAATACTGTATAATTAAAGCAATATTATATTTTGAGGTGAACGCAGATGAAAAAACTGGAGGATATGGTCGAGGGACTTATATATGAAAACTCCGTCAACGGTTATACTGTGTGCGATATTTCGTCTGACGGTCACCTTTATACTTTGACAGGATATATGCCGGGACTTTCGGAGGGTGAGAGAATTTCGGCTGTGGGTGAGTGGAAATCACATCCTGAATACGGTGTACAGTTTAGCGTTCAATATTATGAAAGGATAATG
>JAZRMZ010000098.1:0-4253 GCA_045647905.1 Clostridia bacterium | reverse complement strand
AAAGGAGTTACCATGTTTGCAAATTCAGCCTATCTTCACAACACCCACAGCGACGATGCGGATTTAAGCCGGGCCATAACCGTAAAAAGCTGCGGAAATTACCGTCTGCTGAAACGTCTTTCCTTCACCACATACCGTCCTCAGGGCAGAGGCGACTTTCAGCTGTTATATATTGCCTCCGGGAAAACTCACTTTTTCTTTGACGATACCGAACATATATTATCCGAAGGTAATATAGTAATATATCAACCCGGCGAAAGGCAAAAATACATATACTATGCAAAAGAAAAACCAGAAATTTTCTGGATACATTTTTCTGGCACCGAAGCAAAAAAACTGCTCCAACACTACAAACTGACAAAACAAAATATTTTCCACACCGGAACCCTTTCCGAACTGAACCAAATCTTTATGGAAATAATAAGCGAACTCCGAACCCAAGCGCCCTATTCAGGTGAGCTTCTTACGCTGCTCCTCCAAAAAATTTTCCTGCTTGTCAGTCGCAACGCATTCCAGCCCAACACAGCAAAAGGCTTCAAAAGCGAAATTGACCGTGCAATAATTTATTTCAGCGAACATTGCAACAAGGAAATCAACATCGAAAGCTATGCCCAAAAATGCCACGTAAGCGTTTCATGGTTCATCCGAAGCTTCAAAAAACACGCAGGAATGTCCCCCATGCAGTATATCCTCAATGCACGTATCTCAAACGCCAAATCTCTGCTTGAAACTTCCGAATGTTCAATAGCCGAAATCTCCGCCATTGTAGGCTACGACAATCCAATGTATTTCAGCCGTATTTTCAAAAAACAAACAGGTCTTTCCCCGCTGGAATATCGGAAGAAACACTCCTCTTAGCAAATTTTTTAAAAACCCCTTGACTTTATCGGTTTAATGTGCTAAAATGTTTTAAAATAACCGAAAGGAAGGCTGCAACCATGCCAAACCAAAAACATTGCCGCACAGCTAAATATTTTTATTACTTTATCAGCCTTAGCGTTTTCTTTTGCTACGGTTATTTTTACTATTCAAAAAAATATAAACATAATGGGCTGATACCGTCATCGCACGTATGACAAAACAACAGAACGTTTACGGAAGCTCGTTATGTCACGGGCTTCTTTTATTTTTGTTTCAGAAAGGTAACAACAAACAGCAGTTGGAAGAAATGCTTTCAACTGTCCGTGAAAACAAACTTTCAATGCAGGCAAAAGAACCTCAAAATATTGAAAAATAAATCTATTTATGATATAATGTAATAATCTAATCGCAAAATCCCTTTACGTTTAAAAGGAGTAACGCATATGAAAACACTCAGAGTAAACCTTCCCGACAGGGAATATGATATAAAAATCGAAAACGGAATAATCGACCGTTCAGGGGAACTGATTGCCCAAATCCACGAACCGTGCAACATTGCAATTGTCACCGACAGCAACGTTGCCCCTTTGTACAGCAACCGCATCATAACCTCCCTGAAAAAATACGGTTTCACCCCTCAACTGATAACAATCCCCCCAGGCGAAAGTTCAAAATCCGTGAATATGCTCACCAGCCTGTACACTCAAATGCTCAGTATGGGATTAACACGTTCAGATTTAATCATAGCCCTTGGCGGCGGAGTTGTGGGCGACCTGACAGGCTTCTGTGCCTCCACCCTCCTTCGTGGAATCCCCTTTGTTCAGATTCCAACAACATTGCTTGCTCAGGTGGACAGTAGTGTTGGTGGAAAGGTAGCAGTAAATCTTCCGCAAGGCAAAAATCTTGTGGGCACATTTTATCAGCCCAAACTCGTAATCATAGACCCACTATGCCTCGAAACCCTGTCCGACAGAATTTTCAGCGACGGAATGGCAGAGGTCATCAAATACGGTGTTATACTGGACGAAGCCCTTTTCAGCACACTCCGCAACTCTCCCACCCGAACCGAAATTACCAAAAGCATTGACAACATCATATATCGCTCCTGCGACCTGAAACGAATGGTCGTGGAAGAAGACGAATGCGACACAGGCGGCAGAATGATTTTGAACTTTGGTCACACCTTCGGTCACGCAATCGAAAAGAAATATAACTTCACCGACTATACTCACGGCGAAGGTGTTGCCGCAGGAATGGTTATGGCGGCAGAATACGGTGAACATACAGGAGTTTCACCCCATGGCACCGCACAACAAATTTCAGAAGTTGTAGCCGCCTTCGGACTTCCTGCAAAAATAGCTATAGACAAAAACTCGCTTATGAACGCCGTAAAGTTGGACAAAAAAGGCGAGGGCAACCTCGTAACCCTTGTTCTTCCCCAAAGAATAGGCAAAGCCATTCTCCACAAAACAAAAAAGGACGGAATCTGGATATGGTAAAAATAACACCCTCTCCCCTCTGCGGAACGGTTAATATTCCACCCTCAAAAAGCTATGCCCACCGTGCGGTAATTTCAGCACTTCTTTCAGGCGAAACCACGGTCATAAAAAACATCGACCTCTCTGCAGATATTTCCGCAACACTCAGCTGTGCAAAACAATTGGGTGCTGTTCACAAATACAACGAAGCAAGCAAAACCGTAACCATTTCAAAACAAACCGCACCAACATCCCATATGTTTAATTGCGGTGAAAGCGGTTCAACTCTCCGATTTTTCATCCCAATTGCAATGGCTTTATGCGACGATTCAAAATTCACAGGTCACGGCAGACTGATGGACAGACCCCTTGACCCGTACCTTGAAATTTTCAACAAGAAAGGCATTAAATTTTCTCTAAAGAACAAGATTCTCCACATAAAAGGCAAACTCCAATCGGGTACATATGCAATTGACGGAACCGTCAGTTCCCAGTTTATAACAGGTCTGCTTTTTGCACTTCCGCTCCTTGACGGTGACAGCACAATAAAAATCAAAGGCACTCTGACGTCAAAAGCCTATGTGGACATAACCCTTGATGTATTAAAAACCTTTGGAATAAACATCATAAACAAAGACTATTCTTCCTTTATAATAAAAGGTAACCAAAAATATAAATCCCAAACCTACACCGTGGAAGGCGACTTATCTCAGGCAGCATTCTGGTTGACAGCAGGTGCGCTGGGATGCAACATTTCCTGTTCAGGGCTGAACACAAACAGTCTTCAGGGTGACAAAGAAATTATCAATATAATAAAAAATACAGGTGCAACGGTTGAAGTCACAAGCAGTACCACATTAAAAGCCTGCCCCTCATCCGATATGCACGGTATAACCGTTGATGCAGATGCAGTTCCCGACCTCGTCCCGATTCTTGCCGTTCTTTTCAGCTTTTGCAAAGGAACAAGCCGAATCGAAAACGCAGGCCGTCTCCGCATAAAAGAAAGCGACAGACTTGCCGCAATAACCGCCGAACTGAAAAAACTCGGTGCAGATATAACCGAGGGCGAAGATTTTCTGGAAATTCACGGCAAACAAATCCTCAACGGCTCCGAAACTTCCTCATGGAACGACCACCGCATCGCAATGGCTCTTGCTGTTGCAGCTTGCAGATGCGAAGGCAGGGTTATTATCAACGGTGCAAAAAAAGCAGTAACAAAGTCCTACCCGGACTTCTTTGAAGATTACAAATCACTTGGAGGTGTTGTCAAATGAACACTTGGGGCAACAAACTAAAAATCAGTATTTTCGGCGAATCCCACGGCGAAGGAATCGGCGTAATCCTTGACGGAATCCCGTCAGGACTTAGTCTTGATATGGACTTTATACGTCAGGAAATGAGCCGCCGTGCACCGGGCAAAAACAATCTGTCCACTCCCCGAAGCGAAGCCGACGAAGTGGAAATCCTTTCAGGGGTAATGAACGGAAAAACCACAGGAACACCAATCTGCGGTATAATCCGAAATACCAACACCCGCTCCAACGACTACACTCCAAACCTCCTCCGTCCGGGTCATGCAGACTTTACAGGTTTCCATAAATACGGCAAAACCCACGACTTCCGGGGCGGCGGTCATTTTTCGGGCAGAATAACCGCCCCATTGGTTTTTGCAGGTGCAATAGCAAAACTGACTCTGGCAGAAGAAGGAATAACCGTCGGTTCACACATCAAATCAATCCACGGCATCTCCGAGGAATCTTTTCTTGACATAAACCTTTCTCAAGAACTCTTGCAGGAAATTTCACAAAAAGAATTCCCCGTAATCAACAACTCCGCAGGACAAAAAATGCAGAATGAAATTCTCAGTGCGTCGGCAAACAAAGATTCGGTAGGCGGCATAGTCGAATGTGCAGT
>JAZRMZ010000097.1:0-2563 GCA_045647905.1 Clostridia bacterium | reverse complement strand
CCAACCGGTTATGAGCCGGTTGCTCTAACCAACTGAGCTAAAGATCCTCATAAATTGAGAACAGAAATCATTATACAACAAAACTGCTTTTTTGTCAATATGATTTTAACATATTTTTCAAAAAAGCAGTTATTATTTTATTTTTTTATAAAATCCAAATCAGGTGTGTAGAAAAAATCAAACAAAATAGCCAAACTTTCCACATCCATATTGTGATAAATCTTTTCTTTGAACATTGTTGCCTGTTCTTTACTGAACTTTCGGTATACCTCATATGTTTCCTTTGCCGCAGTAACATAATCATAATCACGGTTATCAAGATACAACTTCATACTTTCAACAACTTTATTTCCAACTGCAGCAACACTTTCATCTGTATATAAAGGAATAACAACATCTTCCATACAATCAATAATTTCTTTTAGTCTGCGTTCCAGTTCCTCTTCAGCAAGCTGTTCAAGATCAAAGGGTTCAAAGCGCTCTTCAAAGTCAATTTCAAGCATACACTTTTCAAGTGCCACGCAAGCCTCACCCCGAGTTATAGGTTCTGTTGCCCGAAATTTTCCTCCCGGTTCAACGGTAAAAAGATAAATTCCCAGAACCTTATCAACACTATCCTTCGCCCAGTCAGAAACCGTATCCGTTATCACTTGCTTCATATATACATCTTCAATTTTCAAAATTGAGTTCAGCATGACACAAACTTGTTCACGGGTAACAGGCTCGTTTGGTGCAAACCGACCGTCACCCATTCCCTTTATATATCCGGCACGAACACCGGTCTGAACATCATGATAAAACCAATCCTTTTTTTCAACATCTATAAATGTGCTTTCAGCCTCTAAATAGTACAGATACATTTTGTTTATGATTGTAACAAATTCAGCTCTTGTCAAGGTTGAATCAGGTCTGAAATATCCATCTCCGTCACCCTGAATATAACCTTTTTCCTGCATTTTTAAAATTGCTTGTCCCTCAACAGACCCGGCATCAACATCAAAAAAAGCAAAAGCCGTTCCCGATAATGCAAAAACAAAACATAACAGCAAAACTGTAACTTTAAATATTTTTTTCAATGTAACATCTCCCCTTCACTAATCAAGAAGACTCGCATAATACGCCTTTTTCATAGTTTTTTCAGATTCATAGGCATCACGAATGGTTTTTATAATTGAAGTGTCTGCATTTGCTGCTCTCAAATCAGTTTCAAGTCCCGATAAAAGCGAATTAACCTTTGCATCGCAAGCATTCATATGTCCCATTGCAATTCCCATGTATTTATTCACAATGGCATTTTTGCCCACAAGACCACGTTTTTCTTTGGGCAAGCTTAAATAATCACTTTTTGCCGAAGCTTCTATCTGACCCAACTGACCCAGATAATACGCCTTCAGACTGTATAATTCAACAATTCTGTCACCCACAATGGCATCAACATCACCCGACACCTTTGCACTTTGACCTTTTCCGCCACCGGACTGTTTTGAATCGCCTTTTGATGAATTTGAAGATGTATTTTTCGAATCCTTTTTATTCCCCTTTGAATCTTTTGCTCCTGAATTATTCACGCTGAAAAAATCATCCGGGGTTTTTGAATCAGAGTTCCAAACATCACCCAACTCGTTCAGTTTTTTTTCATATCTTTCCTGCATCATTTCAACAGCTTCTTCAACGGTAATTTCGCCCGTCATAATCATACGTTCTTCTTCCGCCGTGAAGTCACTTATAATCGTAGGATAATTCTTTTGAAGTTCTTCTTCAAGGTGTTTTTTATTTGTGTTCATATCCACCGCAATCTGCTCAGAGGTTTTGGTGAAAGCCATAAGACCCGCACGGATATTATCTGCCTGCCAGAATCCAACCGAAACAATACCTGCAATTACAACAAAAATCAAAATCAACAACACCAATTCCCAACGTCTCACAAAAACACCCTCTCTTTCTTTAAAAAATAATTAATTAACATAGAAAACAAAAAGCACGCACCGCATACTCCAACCATATCCACAAAAACATCCGAAACCATACCTGCACGACCTTCCACAAACAACTGAAGACATTCATCAAAAGATGCTCCGCAAAAGCCCATAAACAAGGTGGGACGGATAGCTTTTACATAACTTTTGTCACAGACAAGATAAAACAACATCACATTCAAAAAGCCCTGAACAAAAAATATGGTAACATGTGCAAGTTTTCTTATAATATGATGGATAACTTCCCTTGTTGCCGAATCCAATGAAAAGCTATCATCGCCTGAAACATATTCAAAGACATCTATAACTTTATCAACAATTTCCAGACTGTCTTTTGATGATTGACTGGCAGGGGTTGCTGAATACATAGAGATTGTTGCATATTGAAAAACAATTAATACCAATAATAGCATAAAACTTAAAACTGTAGGTTTGTTTTCCATAATTTTCTCCTATAAAAAGTCAAGTGGTTTTTACCAACTTGCTATATTTTTATTGTTTTTGAACAACCCATT
This sequence comes from Clostridia bacterium, assembly GCA_045647905.1. Taxonomy (GTDB): domain Bacteria; phylum Bacillota; class Clostridia; order Monoglobales; family Monoglobaceae; genus SIG440. The sequence goes on along the minus strand of JAZRMZ010000097.1, from coordinate 72 downwards.
TGGGTTATTCGAGGGCATTGCCCTCTTAATTATTACTCAGCATAAAACGGTATTACTGTCAAGGGCACAAAG
>JAZRMZ010000096.1:0-20872 GCA_045647905.1 Clostridia bacterium | reverse complement strand
ACGATTTGAATTCTGAAATAAAGGAGAATATTAATTCGTTAAATCAACAAATTGAAGGAATTAGGGTTTTAGTAGGAGAAACATCAGACAAGCAATCCAAGACAATTTTATCAACATTAGAAACATATAAAGCTAACTGCGAACAAAAGATTTATGAATTGCAAGAATATATGCAAAGCCAATTTAAGACCTTGAAAATATTAGGCGGAATTATTACAGCTTTACTTGTGTTATTGGTTGTTTTGAATTTGGTATAATTTAAACCCAAGGTGCCAGTGCGGTTTTGCTTTACTCGTGTCAAGCCTATAAATTTAAAAGATTAGTTTGCCGATTTTGATATTTACATATACTATCGGATGCGAGAAAATCCAGTATTCTTGCGGGTTTTAATGGAATTTGTTCAAGGAAAATACAGGGCGAAAAATAGTAGGTCCCTATTATTCACTGTTCACCTGACTTGAAATGAGCCTGACGGCGGGAGCGTTTGATTATGAAAAAATTTTTGAAAAACGAAATATCGGGCTGGAAGCCTGTTGAAATTGTCTGGACGGTTTTTGTCTGTGCGGTTATCTGGGGGCTTTCGGTTTACTGGAAGGACACGGCTTGGGGAATTATTTCTGCTGTGACGGGGGTTCTTTATACTCTTTTGGCAGGCAAGGGCAAGCTTTCGGCGTATATATTCGGTTTGGTCAATTGTGTTCTTTATGCGGCAATCTCTTTTGGTGCAAGGCTGTACGGCGAGACGATTCTGAACGGACTATATTATGTTCCAATGATGTTTGTGGGATTTTTTGCGTGGCGGAGGAATATGGACGGCGAAAGCTGTGAGGTGAAAAAACGGCACATGACAAAGCGTGGACGGATTTGGCTTCTGGCAGTTGTGGCGGTTTTTACGGCAGGGTTCGGCTTTGTTTTGAAGTGCATGGGCGATGCAATGCCTTTTGTTGACAGCTTCACCACCGTTTCGTCGGTTGTTGCAATGATTGTTTCGGTTAAGCGGTATTCGGAGCAATGGTGGATTTGGCTGGCGGTTAATTTGTTTAGTGTTTATATGTGGTGGTGCAATTTTGCGGCGGGCAATGACAATTTTGCAACCCTGATTATGTGGATTGTTTATCTACTGAACGGAATTTTTATTCTGATTAAGTGGGAAAGAGACTTGAAAAATGCGAAATAATTTTGTATAATGTTTGATAAGACATAAATAAACGATAAGGAAAATTGATATGGAAACAGGTATAAATTTGTTCTGCTACGGCGGAGCGGAGGAGCTTTGTATTGAAAAACACATTGAACTGATGAAGGAAAACGGTTTTGGACACACCTTTGTTATGTCGGACAATCCTGAACTGACCTATGGGCTTGTTGACAAGGTGAAGCGTGCAGGAATTGTTTTTGATACTCTCCATGCTCCTTTCACCGGTATTAATAATATGTGGAAAAAGGGCGTTGAGGGCGACAATACTTTGAATGGCTTGATTGAAGCGGTGAACAAGTGTGCGGATTTTGAGATTCCCGTGGCGATTATACATTTGTCTTCGGGCAGACCTGCACCTTTAATCAGCGATGCGGGAAATATAAGGTTTGAAAAGCTCATGGAGCACGCACGGAAAAAGAATGTTACTCTTGCTTTTGAGAATCAGAGGTTTATTGCAAATCTTGCGTCGGTTATGGAGCAATTCCCCGATGCCGGGTTCTGCTGGGATGTTGGTCATGAGGGTTGCTTCACAAATGGTAAGCGGTTTATGCCTCTTTTTGGGGACAGGCTGACGGCGGTTCACATTCATGACAATCATCATTTGCCGGATGAGGATGAGCATCTGATTCCCTATGACGGAATTACCGATTTTGAAATGGTTGCGAAATATCTTGCGGATTACAGCTTTGCAGGAACGGTTATGCTTGAGGTTTTCCGTTCGGAAAGTGACAAATATACTCATACTGCGCCCGAAGAATATTACAGATGTGCAGGAGCGGCGGCGTTGAAGCTGGCAGAAACGGTTGAGAAATATAAAAATAAATAAGGTTGTTTTTGATGCTTGAAAAAATTTTTTTATTTTTTTGCAACCTTTTGCTATGCTGAAAGGTATTATGTATGTAAAGCAAATAAATTCAAAAAGAAGAAAGGATTAAAAAAATGAACAAATTCAGAAAAACTTTAAAGAACATTACGGCAGGAGCTCTAGCTGCATCAGTCCTCACGGCGGGTGCTGTTTTTGCGGCAGACACAGATACTCTTTCAATCAACGGAACACTTGTTGAGGATGCACAGGTTATATCGGTTGACGGAGCGGCGTTCGTTCCCGTGCGTGCCCTTTGTGAAGGTCTTGGAATGGAAGTTCTCTGGGACAACGAAGCTGAAATGGTAACAATTGTTGATATGCCACTTTATGTTACATTCTCACCCGAAGCTGACGGCTATACTTTTGCAAGAACAGCTCCGTTGCAGTTGGGCAGTGCACCTTTCCTTCAGAATGACAGAACTTATGTTCCCATAAGATTTATTGATGAAATTCTTAAAAAGGAATTTACTGTTTCGGAGGACGGCGATGTTAATGTTACGGCTGTGATTGACAACAGCGTTGGCGCAATTGTTGTTGGAAGCGAGACAACCGAAAACGGCACTTCAATCACGGTTTTTGACAGCAAGAGAAACGAAGAAGTTGTTGCAAACATCACCGATGAAACAGTTATCACCGATGAAGAAGGCAACGCACTTGCGGCAGATGTTCTTGTTGAAAATGCGGAAATCCGTATTGAATATGCAGAATTCATGACAATGAGCATTCCGCCTATGACCAATGCAGTGAAGATTCAGTTCCTTGGCGTGATTGAGCAGGAAGAAGCTGTTGCAGAAGGCGCAAAGGTTGTTACAATTCTTGAGAAGAACGATTCGGAAGAAGGCACAACAATTACGGTTTTTGATGCAATAATGAACAGTGATGTTGTTCTCAATATCACAGAGGAAACAGCAATAACCGACAAGGACGGTAATGCTCTGACGGTGAATGACCTTGTAATTGGTAATGAAGTTGAAGTTGAATATGCGGATTTCATGACAATGAGTCTTCCTCCCATCACAAATGCAATAAAGATTGTCATTGAAAAATAAAGTCTCCTTTTATGCGGGGCAGGGCAAATTCATTTTGCCTTGCCTTGTTTTTTTGGCTCTTTGTCAATAGTTGGGGTAAAAAGATTCTTCACTTCGTTCGGAATGACAATAAAGTTCACATCACAACATAGGTGGTCGTTCTGAGCAAAGGGCGAAGAATCTTTTATCCCAACATTTATTTATCCTGCTCTTTTTGTTGACTTTAAAGCTGAAATGGGGTATATTAGAATTAATTCAATATGAAAGAGGATGAAGACGGTGAAATTTGTATCATGGAATGTAAACGGCTTGAGAGCCTGTCTTGAGAAGGACTTTATGGGAATCTTCAACGGCTTTGATGCCGATATTTTTGCTCTTCAGGAAACAAAGATGCAGGAGGGTCAGGCAGAAGTGCCTGCCGAAGGATATTTTCAGTATTGGAACAGTGCCGACAAAAAAGGTTATTCGGGTACGGCGGTTTTTTCAAAGGTCAAGCCTTTGAATGTTGCTTACGGCATGGGTATTGACAAACACGACCATGAGGGCAGAGTTATCACCCTTGAATTTGAAAATTTTTATTTTGTGACCTGCTATACTCCAAATTCGCAAAATGAACTGGCAAGGCTTGATTACCGGATGGAATGGGAAGAGGACTTCCGTGAATTCCTTCTGGAGCTTGACAAAGAGAAGCCCGTTGTTCTTTGCGGCGACCTGAACGTGGCACATAAGGAAATTGACCTGAAAAATCCAAAAACAAACCGCCGTAATGCAGGATTTACCGATGAAGAACGTGAAAAAATGACCGCCCTTCTGGAAAGCGGTTTTTGTGACAGCTTCCGTTATCTTTATCCCGATACAACTGATATTTATTCATGGTGGAGCTATCGGTTCAAGGCAAGGGAAAAGAATGCAGGATGGAGAATTGACTATTTTATTACGTCTGACAGCATAAAGAACAACATAAAGGAAGCAAAAATCCATACGGATGTTTTTGGCTCGGACCATTGCCCCGTTTCATTGGAAATAGAAATTTAAAGAATATATTCATGAATTATATCAATAATAAGAAAAAGGCGAAGGCCAACGTGAAAATCACGTTAAGCCTCCGTTAAGATTAAATTGCACCGCCGAAATTTTCATACCATATAAGGTGCGAAACGGCGATGTGCGTAATTCCCATTATACGCCTTGTTGGTCCACAAACAAGGAGGTGTATAAACTTTTATTACTATTTGTGGACAGAAAGGCTATGGAAATTATTATGAGCGTATTACATTTGACAGCAGAAAACTTTAAATCAACAATTCAAAATGCAGAAAAGCCTGTGCTTGTTGACTTTTTTGCAGACTGGTGTATGCCCTGCAAAATGTTTGCTCCCATTCTTGAAAAGGTTGCCGAAAAGATTGATGACGGTGCAATTATTGCAAAGGCAAATATTGATGAGGTTGAAGCCATTGCAATGGAATATGGAGTTATGTCCGTGCCCACGGTTATTGTTTTCAAAAATGGAGAGGAAGTGCGGCGCAATGTGGGCGGAATGTCTGCGGGCGAAGTGCTGAATATGCTGAAGGATTGATTAGAATTCGGTTCTGTTGCAGCATAAAAGATTCTTCGCCCACGGCTCAGAATGACTACAACGTTTGTTTGGGAAAATGGCACATCACTCTGAATGCAGTTTGATGGGGTCTTGTTTCATTCCATATCCCAACATTTGATGAAGAATCTAAAATTTAAAAACGGAAAAAAATCCTCCTATGGTAGAATAATATAAACTACCGTAGGAGGATTTTGTGTTGTCTGCACAAACCGATGCGGTTCAAAAAATATTTTGGGGATTTTAAATTATTTTATATTAAGCCATACAAGCATATCTGTTTTGCCTCGATTTGCGAAAAATGTCATAATTGGATTATAAAAATTTTATATAAAACTATTGACACAAAAGGAAAAGTATGGTATTGTATGTTTTGGCACAGTGTGTGCTGAGTGAGTGGGAGGTGAGTTTGTGGTTAAAATTGAATCTGATTTGATTATGGATGAAATGTCCGACAGAATTATTGAAACCGCAAACGAGCTGGTGGCTGTTCATGGTGCACATGGTGTTACGGTGCGTATGATTTTGAAGGAGCTTGATATTACAAACCGTGTGTTTTATAATCGGTTTCATAATATGGAAGAAGTTCTTGGTATTATTTCCAACAACACCATTATGAAGGTTCGGGAAAGTCTGAGGTTCAAGTTTGATAAGAATTTTGATTTTTTTGAGCAGATTATGGGTGTTGTTGAAAAAACGCTTATTCTTTCATACGAAACACGTCAGGGCTTTGCCCACTATGTGTTTGAAAACGACTCGGTTTCAAACCATAATTATGAATGGTGGACAAATGAAATTAAAATAATTCTGAATTACGGCATTGAAAACGGATATATAATTGATGTTGATACTGACAAGGCGGGTTATGCCATATGGTGCTTTATTCGTGGCTTCAATGCTGATGCAATCGGCAGAAATATGCCTCTTGACGAGGCTTTGGAAAAGTATCGCTACGGCTTCCGTTTTATTCTTGAGGGATTGCGCAAAACAAAATAGCTTTAAGCAGAGTTTTCTCTGTTTAAAATTTATATAGCACACGGTGTGCTGTGTGGAATGCAAAAAACGGGATGTAAATCCCGAAAAAATATTATCAGCACATAGTGTGCTGGTTGGCGAAATAAAGTGGGGATGAAAATATCCCTGAAAATGTTTTCAGCACACAATGTGCTGAGGAGAGGAATGTTGAAATGTCTATAAGGTTTTTGGGTACGGGTGCATATGTGCCTCAAATGGTTGTGACCAATGAGGATTTGACAAAGCTGGTTGATACGTCCGACGAATGGATTATGCAGAGAGTCGGGGTTTCCACCCGACATATTTCCACGGGTGAAACGGCGGCAGATTTTGCAATTCAGGCGGCGAAAAGGGCTTTGGAAGATGCTAAAATTGCGGCTGATGAAATTGATTTGATTGTTGCGGCAACGGTTTCGTCCGATTCGGTTTGTCCCACGGTTGCGGGTTTTGTTCAGCGTGAAATCGGGGCGTCCTGTCCTTGTTTTGATGTGAATTCGGCGTGCAGCGGATTTTTGTTTGCCCTTGATGTTGTTGCTTCGTATATAATGCGTGGCGGCATCAGAAATGCCCTTGTTATCGGTGCTGAGAGAATGAGCAAAATCATTGACTGGACGGACAGAGGCACTTGTGTTATTTTTGGTGATGGTGCAGGTGCGGCTGTTGTTGCTCCCGGTGAAGGGTATCTTGCGTCAAGGCTTTATACCGCAGGAGGCGACGAGGTTATTGAAATCCCCAATTACGGCGGAGATTCGCCCTTTTTCAAAGGCGAAAAGAAACAGCCCTATGCCTTTATGGATGGTCAGGAGACCTTTAAATTTGCAGTGAGCAAAATGGCAGAGGATGTGAAATTTGTTGTTGAAGAAGCTGGTTTGACTATGGATGATGTTGACTTTGTTGTTCCCCATCAGGCAAATATCAGAATTATTGATTTTGCTTCAAAACGCCTGAAGGTGCCAAAGGAAAAGTTTGTTGTCAACATTGAAAAATACGGCAATACTTCGGCGGCAAGCGTGCCCATGGCTTTGGATGAGTTGAACAAATCCGGCAGACTCAAAAGAGGTGACAGGGTTGTTCTCACAGCTTTTGGCGGAGGCTTGTCAAGTGCCGCCTGCATTATTGAATGGTAAAAAAATTAAAATTTATATATAAAATCTTTGGAGGTAATTATTATGACTATTGAAAAAATTAAGGAACTTGTTGCAGACCATCTTGAAATTGATGTTGCAGAAATCACAGACACAACAACTTTCAGCGATCTTGATGCAGATTCTCTTGACACAGTTGAGATTCTCATGGAGATTGAAGACGAATTTGGCGTTGAAGTGAAGCAGGGCGAAATCGGTGAGACCGTTGCAGACCTTGCAGCATATATTGATTCAAAGAAAAACTGATTTTAAAAGGGCTGTTGCGTTGGCGTTATTCTTATTAACGCAACAGCCCCCTTTTGTCAAAGAAAGGTTGTGAAAAAATGATTTACACACCGATATGTGAAATGCTTGGAATAAAATATCCCATTCTGCAGGGTGGTATGGCTCACATTTCTGACGCAAATCTTGCGGCGGCTGTATCAAATGGCGGAGGACTTGGCATTATTTCTGCCGCAAACGGCAATATTGACTGGATTGAAAATGAGATTGACAAGGCCTTTTCCCTGACGGATAAGCCCTTTGGCGTGAATGTTATGCTTATGGGCGAAAATATTGAACAGATTGCGGAGCTTCTTGCGCGCAAAAGGGTTGCGGCAGTTACAACCGGTGCAGGAAACCCCGAAAGATATATTCCACTGTGGAAGGATGCAGGAATAAAGGTTATGCCTGTTGTCGCATCCTCTGCCCTTGCAAAGCTCATGGTTCGTGCGGGAGCAGATGCTCTTATTGCCGAGGGCGGTGAGTCGGGCGGCCATGTGGGAGATATGACAACAATGGCGTTGATTCCTCAGGTTTGTGACGCTGTGGATATACCTGTTATTGCCGCAGGTGGAATTGCTGACGGCAGAGGCTTGGCGGCGGCATTTATGCTGGGCGCTCAGGGAATTCAGGTTGGAACAAGGTTTCTGGCGGCAACCGAATGTGCAATCAGCCGCACATACAAGGAAAAACTTCTGAAAGCAGGCGACGGTTCAACCATTGTGACGGGAAAGAGACTTGGCCATCCGGTGCGAAGCCTGAAAAGCCCATTTTCCAGAGGTTATGCAAAGGCTGAGTATACAGATATAAGTGATGAGGACCTTGAAATGATGGCTGTTGGAACATTGCGTGCCGCAGTTGTTGACGGCGACGAGAAAAAGGGTTGTTTTCTTGCAGGTCAGATTGTGGGTCTGGTTAATAAAGAAGAAAATGCGGCGAAAATGATTGAGGAAATCTTTTCGGACGCTGAAAATATATTGAATGGAGCAAAAAAATGGGTAAAATAGCTTTTGTTTTTTCGGGTCAGGGTGCTCAATACAGCGGTATGGGCAAAACCCTTTATGAAATGGGAGGGGCGGCAAAAAGCCTCTTTGACAGAGCGGAGGAAATCCGTTTGGGAACTTTGAAGCAATGCTTTGAGGGTTCCGATGAAGAATTGAAGCAGACAAAAAACACACAGCCCTGTATGTATCTTGTGGAGCTTGGTGCGGCGTTGTCCCTCAACGAAAAAGGAATTTTTGCCGATGGTGTTGCAGGATTCTCTTTGGGTGAAATCGGTGCTTTGGCATATGCAAAGGCATATTCCCATGAAGACGGATTCAAAATTGTTGCAAAGCGCGGTGAGCTTATGAACAAGGCGGCTGAAGGCTCTGACACAGCAATGTGTGCAATACTCAAGCTGGATGCACAGACTGTTGCACAGACCGCGGCTGAGTTTAAACAGCTCTATGCGGTGAACTTCAACAGCCCCGGACAGACGGTTGTTTCGGGTCTTAAAAGCTCAATGGATGCATTTGTTGAAAAAGTAAAGGAGCTTGGTGGAAGGGCTGTTCCCCTTGCGGTCAGCGCCGCTTTTCATTCGCCCTTTATGGAGGATGCCGCACGTGGATTTGGAGAGGAACTGAAAAAGTTTGACATAAAGAAGCCTGAAATTCCCGTATACGCAAATCTCACGGCAAAGGACTATCCCGAAGATATTGCGGCAACCCTTGAAAGTCAGATGAAAAGTCCCGTCAGATGGCAGGAAACAATCGAAAATATGATTGCAGACGGCTTTACGGACTTTATTGAGGTTGGACCGGGAAATACTCTTTGCGGACTTATAAAAAAGATTTCAAAAGAAGTGAATACCTATTCTGTTGACAGCGAGGAATCGCTGAATAAGACCATTTTGGAGGTGCAAAGCAATGCTTAACGGAAAAAATGCAATTATAACGGGCGGTTCACGCGGAATCGGTGCGGCAATTGCAAAAAAATTTGCATCCCTTGGTGCAAATGTTGCCATTGTTGATTATTGCACTCCCGAAACCGCAGAGGCGACAAAAAACGAGATTGAAGAACTTGGCGTCAAGGCAAAAGCATATTTTTGCGATGTTACCGATAGCGAAAAATGCAAAGAGGTTGTGAAAAACATTTGTGATGAATTCGGAACGGTTGATATTCTTGTGAACAATGCAGGAATAACACGTGACAATCTGATTGTTATGATGGAAGAATCGGATTTTGATGCGGTAATCAACACAAATCTCAAGGGTTGCTTCAATATGATAAAGGCTTGCGGAAGAACCTTCATCAAGAAAAAAGGCGGAAAGATTATTAATATATCCTCAATATCGGGCTTGATAGGTCTCCCCGGTCAGGCAAATTATTCTGCATCAAAAGCAGGGGTAATCGGACTCACAAAGGCTGTGGCAAAAGAGCTTGCAGGAAAAAATGTTTGCTGTAACGCAATTGCACCCGGCTTCATAATGACCGATATGACCAAAGAACTGGATACGGAAGCATATTTAGCGTCAATACCCATGAAAAAGCTCGGAACACCCGAGGACGTGGCAAAGGCGGCAGCATTCTTAGCAAGTGATATGTCGGATTATATAACGGGCGAGGTAATAAGAGTAGATGGTGGCATTGCAATTTAGCAGTCCGGCTAAAAATGCCCAGCTCACCATTTTTTGCTCGGGGCAGTGCCGGGGATTTAATGTGGAAACACGGAGTGTTTCTCCTAAACAGCAAAAACTTTTCAGTTTTCGCAATCCTACGTTAAAAACAATCCACCGGATTGTTTTCTTAACACTCCGGCAGCACCGCACGCTGCAAAACGGCAATCTGGACAATTTTAGCTCGGACTGAGGTAGCATAAAATGCCCAGCTCACCATTTTTTGCTCGGGGCAGTGCACACAGCACGGCACCGCACGCTGCAAAACAGCAATCTGAACAATTTTATTACAGATTGTGAGAGGAAATTGCCCATCTCACTACTGAAACAGAAAGGAAGTTTTTGATATGAAAAGAGTTGTTATAACAGGTTTGGGTGCCATAACACCCGTGGGCTGTGATGTTGAAACATTCTGGAACAGCCTTAAAAACGGAAAATGCGGAATTGACTATATAACAAAGTTCGACACAACGGATTTCCGTGTTAAGCTGGCGGCGGAAATCAATGATTTTGACCCTTCGCTGTATATGGAAAAGGCTGACATCAGACGTTCGGACAAATTTGTGCAGTATGCAATTGCGGCGGCAACTCAGGCTGTTGCCGACAGCGGAATTGAAAACAATGTTGACCCTGAACGCTTTGGTGTTTATTACGGTTCGGGAATCGGCGGATTTGATACCTTTATTGCAGAACATAACAATCTGCTGAACAGAGGCCCTGCACGTGTTTCGCCCTTGTTTATTCCCAAAATGATTCTTAATATGGGAGCAGGTAATATTGCAATCAAGTTTGGTGCAAAGGGACCCTGTATTTCTGTCAGCACAGCGTGTGCTTCGGGAACAACGGCAATTGGCGAGGCATACCGTGCAATAAAGTCGGGATATGCAGATGCAATTATTGCAGGCGGTGTTGAAGCCAGCATGAACGAGATGGCAGTTGCGGCGTTTATGAACTGCATGGCACTTTCGGAAAGTGAAGATAAGGATGCGGCATCAATTCCCTTTGACAAGCGCAGGGGCGGCTTTGTTATGGGCGAGGGTGCAGGGGCACTTATTGTTGAGGAATATGAGCACGCAAAGGCGAGAGGTGCAAAGATTTATGCCGAGGTTGTGGGCTACGGAAGCACCTGTGATGCATTTCATGTGACGGCTCCCGATGATTCAGCAGAGGCATCAGGCAGAGCCTTTAAGCAATGCATTGCTGAGTACGGAAAGGATTTTGACCCTGACAAGGTATATATCAATGCACACGGAACAAGCACACCCCTCAACGACAAAACAGAAACAAAGGCAATCAAGAATGCTTTTGGCGATGATGCATACAAGGTTCACATCAGCTCAACAAAGTCAATGACGGGACATCTTCTGGGAGCGGCAGGTGCTATTGAGGGTATTGCGGCGGTTCTTGCACTCAGGGAGAGTATAATTCCACCCACAATCGGCTTCAAAGAGGCTGACGAGGAATGTGACCTTGATTATACTCCAAATGTGGCGAATGAAACCGAAATTGAGCTTGCAATGTCATCTTCGCTGGGATTTGGCGGACATAATGCATGTGTTGCATTTGCAAAGATATAAAAGGGAGAACGGGATATATGAATAAGGAAGAAATAAAGGGAATTCTGCCTCATCGTGAGGATATGCTGCTTCTTGACGAAGTGGAGCTTGTGGACGGTGTTGCCTGCGGAAAAAAGAAAATAACGGGTGATGAGTTTTTTCTCAGAGGGCACTTCCCTCAGAATCCCGTTGTGCCGGGGGTTATTTTGTGCGAGATACTTGCTCAGTCGGTTTGCGTTTGTCTTGGTGAAACCATGAAAAGCAATCAATTGCCGTATTTCACGGGACTTGACAAGGTGAAGTTCAAAAAGCCCGTTGTTCCCGGGGATTTGTTTGAGACAAAGTGCGAGATAACAAGGGTGAAAGAACCTTTTTATTTTGCGAAGGGCTGTGGCTATGTTAACGGAAAGCTGTGCGTCAGTGCAGAATTTTCATTTGCTATTACTGGTTAGGCGGAGGTGTTGAACTATGGGGTTGAAAGATTTATTCGGATTTTTGAAAAGCAACAGAGCTGAAGAAGAAAGAACCTGTAAAAAGTGCGGAGCTTCAAAGAAGTATTCTGAGCTTGCAGAAAATTTTATGGTTTGTCCCGATTGCGGAACTTATATGAGAATGGGAGCCTTTGAAAGACTGGCAGTGACGGTTGATGAGGGGAGTTTTCAGGAGCTTTACGGGGATTTGGGAAGCTCCAATATTATAGATTTTCCCGATTATGACGAAAAGCTGCAAAAGGCAAAGGAAACAAGCGGTCTTGAAGAAGGTGTTGTTTGCGGAACTGCAAAAATCGGCGGAATCAGCACTTGTGTGTTTGTGATGGATTCAAACTTTATGATGGGCAGTATGGGAACCGTTGTGGGCGAAAAAATTACCCGTATCTTTGAATATGCAACCGAAAAATCCCTGCCTGTTGTGGGCTTTACCACATCGGGCGGTGCAAGAATGCAGGAGGGAATTTTGTCGTTGATGCAGATGGCAAAGGTCAGCGGTGCGGTGAAACGCCACAGCGACGGAGGAAACCTTTATATAACAGTGCTCACTGACCCCACAACGGGCGGTGTTACAGCAAGTTTTGCTATGCTCGGTGATATAATAATTGCAGAACCAAAGGCACTTGTGGGCTTTGCAGGTGCAAGAGTTATTGAACAGACAACGGGAAAAACACTCCCTCAGGGATTCCAGCGTGCAGAGTTCATGCAGGAGCATGGCTTTGTTGATGTGATTGAGGAGAGAAAGAATATGAAGGCTTTGCTTGCAAGACTTTTGAAAATTCACAGTGTTGGAGGTGCGGCATAATGGCTGATACAAAAATTACGGCTTATGACAGAGCACGTGCGGCAAGGGGAAGCCAAAGACCCTCCGCAGGCGGATATATGAACATGGTTGTGGAAGATTTTGTGGAGCTTCACGGCGACAGAAGATTTGGCGATGACCCTGCGATTGTTGCCGGAATCGGTTTTCTTGGAGGCGAACCTGTTACCGTGGTTGCCATGGAACGTGGCGACACAATTGAGGACAGAATGAGAAGAAAATTTGGTTGTCCGACTCCTGAGGGCTACCGCAAGGCGTTGCGGCTGATGAAAGAAGCTGAAAAATTTGGCAGACCCATTGTTTGCTTTATCGGAAGTTCGGGTGCTTATCCCGGAATTGAAGCTGAGGAAAGAGGTCAGGGTGAGGCAATTGCCGAAAACCTTTATGAAATGATGACATTGAAAACCCCCATTATTTCGGTTGTTGTGGGCGAAGGCGGAAGTGGCGGTGCCCTTGCTCTTGGCGTTGCAAACAAGGTTGTTATGCTTGAAAATGCCATATATTCGGTTATTTCGCCCGAAGCCTGCGCAACAATTCTGTGGAAGGATGCGGCAAAGGCACCTGAGGCGGCAGAAGCGTTGAAGTTTACGGCACAGAATCTTGTTGAGCTTGGTGTTACCGAGAAAATTATTGAAGAATCGGGAAACACAGCCGAAGAGATTGCCATAGAGCTGAAAGCCTATATTTCGGATGAGATAAAGAGAATGAAAAAAATGTCGGTGGATGAACTTCTGGAAGAAAGATACAACAAGTTCAGAAAAATCGGAGCATAAAATTTTTTCAAAAAACTATTGACTTTATTGCTTTAAAGTGATAGAATAGATTTGTTGGAATTTGACAGATATATTTTTGAAAGAAGGCAATAAAAATGAATATGAATTTTGAAAGAAAGCTTCCAATTCCAATGGAGGTTAAGGAGCATTATCCGGTTACCGCTGACATTCAGGCACTTGTTGAAAAACGTGCCGTTGAGATAAAGGATGTCTTTATGGGGCGGTCAGACAAGATTGTTCTGGTGATTGGCCCTTGCTCTGCCGATAATGAGGATAGCGTTATTGATTATATATCAAGATTGCGTACCATTCAGGAAAAGGTTGAAGACAAAATTCTGATTATTCCAAGAATTTATACCAATAAGCCCAGAACAACAGGCGATGGCTACAAGGGGATGCTTCATCAGCCTGACCCCAACGAAAAGCCCGATATGTATAAGGGTATTGTTGCAATTCGTCAGCTTCATATCCGCGCATTGCAGGAAACAGGTTTTTCTTGTGCTGATGAGATGCTGTATCCCGAAAATTACAGATACCTCAATGATATTCTTGCTTATGTTGCAATCGGCGCACGGTCGGTTGAAAATCAGCAGCATAGACTGACTGCAAGCGGTCTTGACATTCCTGTTGGAATGAAGAATCCCACAAGTGGTGATATTTCGGTTATGATGAATTCAATCACGGCGGCACAGCACAAGCACACCTTTATTTATCGTGGCTGGGAGGTTCATTCTGAGGGTAATCCCTGTGCCCATGCAATTCTCAGAGGATATGTAAACAAGCACGGTCAGTCTCTTCCAAACTATCATTATGAGGATTTGCTTCATCTGTGTGAGGAATATGCAAAAACAGACCTTGCCAATCCTGCAGTTATTGTTGATACAAACCATGCAAATTCGGGCAAGAAATATCTTGAACAGGTGAGAATTGCAAAGGAAGTTCTTCACAGTTGCCGTCATAACGGAGACATTAAAAAGCTTGTTAAGGGCTTTATGATTGAAAGCTATATTGAAGACGGTGCGCAGAAAGTCGGTGAATGTGTTTACGGGAAGTCCATTACAGACCCTTGTCTTGGCTGGGAAAAGACCGAAAGACTCATTCTTGATATGGCTGATTTGCTTTAGAATTAAACACAGTAATGGGGAAATCCGTCGGGTTTGGCGGGTTTCTTTTTGTATAACGAAGGGGCTGCAGCAAAATGATAAAGAACGGTTCGGCGGAAACCGCCGTCCCCTACAAATTGTATCACGTATACAATATATGTAGGGGACGACCTTTAGGCAATATCATTAAGTTAAGGAAGAGAATAGAATGTCATTCTGAGCGAACCCAAAGGCGAAGTCGAAGAATCTGTCCAAAAACAAAGATTCTTCACTGCGTTCAGAATGACAAACCGCCTAACTTAATGGCATTGGACCTTTAGGACGTCCCGAAAAAATCATTTTGCTGCAGCCCCCGGTATTATTGTTAAAGCTCCAACAGTTTTTATAATTTACGCATTAACTGCATCAAGTGCCTGCTGGATGTCTTCGATGATGTCGTCAATATTTTCGATACCAACAGAGAATCTGATGAGGTCGGGTGTTACCCCTGCCGCTTCAAGCTCTGCGTCGTTCAGCTGTCTGTGGGTATGACTTGCAGGGTGAAGAACCGATGTCCTTGCGTCGGCAACGTGTGTCACAATTGCCGCAAGCTTCAGACTGTCCATAAACTTAACTGCCGCTTCTCTGCCGCCCTTAACTCCAAAGGAGATAACGCCGCATGAGCCATTGGGGAGATACTTCTTTGCAAGCTCGTGGTACTTGTCGCCTTCAAGACCGCAGTATTTAACCCATGAAATTTTGTCGTTTTTGCTGAGGTATTCGGCAACCGCCTGTGCGTTGCTGCAATGACGTTCCATTCTGAGGGGGAGGGTTTCAAGACCCAGATTCAGAAGAAAAGCGTTGTGAGGCGAAGGAATTGAGCCGAGGTCACGCATAACCTGTGCTGTGAGCTTGGTGATGTATGCCGCTTTGCCGAATTTCTCGGTGTATGTGATTCCGTGATATGATTCATCGGGGGTTGTGAGACCGGGGAACTTTCCGCTTGCAATCCAGTCAAAGTTTCCGCTGTCAACAACAGCACCGCCAACCTGGGTTGCGTGACCGTCCATATATTTTGTTGTTGAATGAACAACAATGTCGGCACCCCATTCAAAGGGACGACAGTTTATGGGAGTTGCAAAGGTGTTGTCGATAATCAGGGGAACCTGATGTGCGTGTGCAATCTTTGCCCATTTTTCAATGTCAAGAACAACAAGAGCGGGGTTTGCGATTGTTTCGCCGAAGACAGCCTTTGTGTTTTCACGGAATGCGGCGTTGAGAGTTTCCTCATCGGCATCGGGGTCAACAAAGGTAACGTCAATTCCCAGTTTTTTCATTGTAACGCCAAAGAGGTTAAATGTTCCGCCGTAAACCGATGATGAACAAATGAAGTGGTCACCTGCGTTGCAGATATTGAAAATTGCATAAAAGCAGGCAGCCTGTCCTGAAGATGTGAGCATTCCTGCAACGCCGCCTTCAAGGTCTGCGATTTTTGCCGCAACTGCATCGTTTGTGGGGTTTGCAAGACGTGTGTAAAAATATCCGCTTTCTTCAAGGTCAAAGAGCTTGCCCATTTGTTCTGTTGAACCGTATTTCCATGTGGTGCTCTGATATATGGGGAGAACACGGGGTTCGCCATTTTCGGGAGTGTAGCCCGACTGAATACATTTTGTTTCTATTCTCATTGGTAATTCCTCCTTGTGTGATACATAATCATAGGTATATTTTACTCTCTGAGAATAAAAAAGTCAAGCAAAAGTATAGTCAAACCAAAAAAAATGTGGTATAATACAGTTTATGGGTTTATATATGATGTGTCTGAAACAGAATGCATAAAGCCATCGTCCTCAACAGAGCATATGTCACCGGCGATTATGGTGCTGCCGTAAACAAAAATGTTTGCTGCAACTTCTGTTGATGCAGAGCTTTGGTGGTTCAGCACACGATATGAATAACGTGTAACTGATTTGCCCTTGAAGTCTTCAAGGTTGAAGCCTGACGCCTTTTGCATTGTGTTGTAGGTCTGATAGACGGCATCAAAATCGGTGGGGATTGTCAGGTGTGAAATTTCGGTGGGGTTTTCCTCGACCTGCCAGCCAAGGCTGTTCAGGTATTCGACTATCATCAGATTGGTTGAGTTGTCTATGCGGAAAAGCCCGAATATAATCAGCATAATCACGGCGGAAACGGCGATTACGGCAAAAAGGTATTTGTTTCGGTTTATGAAAGGTGCAACTCTCACTGTTTTTGCCTCCCTGTGCGGTTCTTTTCTTTAATATATGCAAAACAAATCCCTTTAAGAACAAAGGAGACTATATATGAGACTTGATAAATTTCTTACTGCCTGCGGCGTGGGCAGCAGAAGCGAAGTGAAAAAGATGGTTAAATCGGGTGCGGTGTCGGTTAACGGAAAAACGGCGACCAAGGCGGATATACATCTTGACCCCAATACGGATACGGTGACGGCTTACGGTCAGGAAATCAAATACCGTGAATTTGTTTATCTGATGCTCAACAAGCCTCAGGGCTATCTTTCTGCAACACGTGACGGCAGAACTCCAACGGTTATGGAGCTTGTGCCTGATGAATATAGGCATTTTGAGCCGTTTCCTGTGGGGCGGCTTGACATTGACACGGAGGGCTTTCTGCTTCTGACCAACGACGGGGATTTGGCGCACAGGTTGCTGTCGCCAAAAAAACATATTCCAAAAACCTATGTTGCACAGATTGAAAAGGCGGTAGGCGTGGCTGATATAGATGTGTTCAGAGAAGGGGTTGTTCTTGACGATGGCTACAAAACACTTCCTGCGGAGCTGAAAAGTCTTTCGGATGCCGAGCCGTATTTTGCTGAAATTGTAATACATGAGGGCAAATTTCATCAGGTTAAGAGAATGTTTGAAGCTGTTGACAACAAGGTTCTGTATCTGAAAAGAACAAAGATGAACGGACTCACGCTGGACGAGAGCCTTGAATTGGGAGAAATACGTGAAATTACAGACGAAGAAATGGCGCTTCTTGTGCCTGACGATGTTTTAAAAGATTGAAAGAGGGAGAAAAAATGATACCAAATTACATTCCAAGAGTTATAACCGTCAACGACCTTTCGGGCTTTTGCCGTGTGTCGCTGACCGAATCCATTTCAATCCTTTCCGCAATGGGAACAGAGGTATGCCCGTTGCCCACGGCGGTTCTTTCGACACATACATATCATTTCCGGGACTATACATTTTGTGACCTCACCGAAGAAATGCCCAAAATCCTTGAACACTGGCTGGATTTGGGAATAAAATTCAACGGAATTTGTACCGGATATATGGGCAGTTCACGTCAGATTGAAATTCTGAGTGAATTTATAAAAGCTGAAAAAAACCCCGATTTTTTGACGGTTATTGACCCTGTTCTGGGTGATAACGTGCTTTCGGATGCGGAAACGGTGTATTATGACAGAATGAACGACCTGCTTTGTTCAATGAAAAAGTTTGTGGGGCTTGCAGATGTGATTACGCCCAACCTCACCGAGGCGTGCTTGCTTCTTGACAAAAAATACCCCGACCATCCTCTTTCTGAAAAGGAAATCAAGGATATGATGCTTGAACTTTCGGAGCTGGGACCAAAAAAAATCGCCATAACTTCCGTTATGTGCGGTGAAAGCAAAATGTGCGTGGGGGTTCTTGATAAAGATGCAGGGAAAACCGCTTTTCTTGACTGCGGTTACGTTGACCGACCCTTTCACGGGACGGGGGATATATTTGCGGCGGTTCTCACAGGAGCTTTGCTTCGGGGAAAGTCAATGGTTCAGGCATCGGAGCTTGCTGTGGATTTCATAAAGGCAGCCATTGCCGAAACCGTGAAGTACAGGGATATTCCCATTCAGCACGGAGCGGTTTTTGAGCCTGTGATTTCAAAGTTTTTTGCCGAGCGGCTGTGAGCAATTTATCATTTTGTAATGTCTTCAAACTTTCCCTTTGTCAGCTTTGCAAGGTCATTGGGGTTCATTTTCAGTTGTGTTCCAAGTCTGCCGCCGCTGAACATAATCCTTTCAAAATCGGCGGCACTTTTGTGAATAACCGTGGGGAAGGCTTTTTTCATTCCGATTGGACTGCATCCGCCACGAACATAGCCGGTTGTGGCAAGCAGCTCCTTCACGGGGAGCATTTCAACGGATTTTTCGCCCACAGCTTTTGCCGCTTTTTTCAGGTCAAGCTCATCAGAAACAGGGACAACAAAAACAAAGAATTGTCCCGGCTTGCCTTTGGTTACAAGGGTTTTGAAGGTTTGTGCGTAAGGTTGCCCCAACTTGTCGGCAATTGCCGTGCCTTCCATAAACCCGTCACTTTCATAGTTTATTGCTTCAAAATCTATTTTTGCAGTTTCGGCAATGCGGACTGCGTTTGTTTTTATATGTTTTTCCTTAGCCATTTTTATCCGCCTTTTCGGTTGTTGTTTTTTCGTGTTTTTTCACAGGTACAAGTCGCTTTTTTTCACGTTCTTCGGTTGCTTCTTTCAACAAGGTGTAAGCTGTTGCCGTTGTGGGAACGCTCACAAGCATTCCAAGTGCTCCTGCAATGCCTCCGCCCACGGTTATTGCCGCAAGAATCCAGATTGGCGACAGGTTCAGCTTGCTTCCGATTACCTTTGGATAAATCAGATTTTCTTCCAGTTGTTGCAGAATCAGAATAAAAATCAGAAATACAATTGCTTTTATGGGTGCGGCGGTGAGGATTATGAATGCGCCCACACCTGCGCCGATAAATGCACCTGCCACGGGAATCAACGCTGTTACTCCGACCAAGGCTCCAACCATTGGTGCATAGGGGATTTGGAGAATAAACATTCCAAGGGTGCATAATCCGCCAAGAATGATTGCCTCAATGGATTGCCCTGCAATGAAGTTCCGAAAACTGGTGCTTGTTACCGAAGCGGCATGAATCAGCCATTTGCTGATTCTGTCGGGAAGCCATGCGCAAAGAAGACGGCGGAGCTGACCTTTGAGCTTTTCTTTGCTGAATATGATGTATATTGCAAAAACAAAAGCAACAACAATGCTGAAAACTCCGCCGATTACGGTTGTGAGTGTTCCGAATGCGGTGCTCACAATGTTTCCGCTTTGATTTCTCAGCCACGTTTGTATGTTTGAGTATATATTTTCCCAGTCAAAGCCCAGCAGAAAGTTTCCCAGGGGCAGATTTGAGATTTCGTCGGTGCTCATGGAGGTTATGCGTTTGACAAAGCTTGCAATTCCCTGTGCGGCAATGCCAAATGCTTTGATGAGTTCGGGAATAACCAACCATATAATTCCAAGAACAATACCCGCAATAAGAATAAGTGAAAGAACAAAAGCAATGGGTCTGCGGAGCTTGCCCGGCCATGCTTTTTTTGTTTTTTGCCACAAATGTGATTCAATAAAACGCATGGGGACGTTCAATATCACGGCAATTATAATTCCCGTGATTAACGGTGAAATAAGATGCAAAAGCCACATCAGAGTGCCTGCCACAATGTGGATGTTTTGTATTCCAAGAAAAATCAGGGTGCAAACTGTCACAAGTGAAACAATCCATATGGTCAGACTTTTTTTGTTTTTGAGCAAAGGGTTCATAAAAAAACATCTCCTTGAAAGATATGGGTATATTATATAAGAAAAACAGTTTTATGGCAAGAGGTTTCCGAAAAGTTAAACAAATGTTAAAATTTTGACAAAACTTTTGGGATAATACTTGAAATTTTATTTGATTAGTGTTATAGTTATAGTGGAGAAAATTTGAATTCAAATGAAGGGAGGACGTCTGTGATGTCGAATTTGTTTGTATGCCTTATGGGTATGGGAACGGTTTTTGTTGGTCTGATTTGTATCATTGTTCTTTGCACTGTTATGGGAATGATTTTCAGAAATTTTGGAAAGACCCCTGTAAAAACACCTGCGGCAGCACCTGTCGGGGCAAATACGGCAGCTGCACAGCCCATACATAACAAGCAGGAAGTTATCGCTGCTGTTTGCACGGTAATTGCAGAAGAGCTTGGCACAGATGTGAATAACATCAGAGTAAAATCCTTTAAGAAAGTTTAACCGCTTTCATTTGTGATCACTCAACAAAAAGTTTACAAAATCAGTTTGGAGGTTTTGAAATGAAAAAATACAGAGTTAATGTTAACGGAACAGAATATGAAATTGAAATTGAAGTTATGAGCGATGCTGAAGCGAATGCATCAAAGCAGGCTGCACCCGCTGCTCCTGCTGCTGCACCCGCTGCTGCTCCTGCGGCTGCTGCCGGTGCAGGGGAATCAGTGAACAGCCCCATGCCCGGAACAATCCTTTCGGTTAACGTAAAGGCAGGAGATGCTGTGAAGAAGGGTCAGGTTCTGATGATTCTTGAAGCAATGAAAATGGAAA
>JAZRMZ010000095.1:0-2487 GCA_045647905.1 Clostridia bacterium | reverse complement strand
CCTGAGTGCGTTGAAGATAATCTTACGCCCGAAGAAATTGTCTGTTTTCTTGCAGAATTCAAGGGGAATAACGTTATTTCAACACTTGACGATTCTCAGGATGCGATTGTTGTTTCTGCCGATACCGTGGTTGCGGTGGGGGATACCGTTCTGGGTAAACCGAAAGATGCAAAAGAGGCAGAAGAAATGCTTCTTTTGCTCAGCGATAATGTTCACACGGTGCATACGGGAGTTTGCGTAAAGGACATCTGCACAAAAAAATCGGTTGTTTTTTGTGAAAAAACCGAAGTATTTTTTAAAAAACTTGACATTATGGAAATAAAAGATTATATTAATACTGGAGAACCAATGGATAAAGCTGGTGCATATGGAATTCAAAACCGTGGCGCTTTGTTTGTGAAGGAGATTCACGGTGATTATTTTAATGTGGTTGGTCTCCCTGTTTGCAGGCTTGGTGAAGTTCTGAAAAAGGACTTTGAATTATATTTTTAATCAGAAAATTTTACATAAGGAGTGTTTTTATTATGGCTAATGAGATTGGAATTGATCTTGGTACTGCCAATACCATTATTTATTTAAAAGGAAAGGGAATTGTGGTTAACGAACCGACTGTTGTTGCTGTCAGCCGTGTAAACGGAAAGGTGCTTTCAATAGGTAAGGAAGCCGGGGATATGCTTGGCAGAACACCTGTGGACATCTGTGCTGTTACGCCCATAAAAGAAGGTGTGATTGCAAATTTTGACATTACGGTTTCAATGCTCAAGTATTTCATAAAAAAGGCTGTTCCCACGTCCTTTATTAAACCCAAAGCAGTTGTTTGTATTCCTTCGCATATTACGGATGTTGAAAAACGTGCTGTAAGAGATGCTGTTATTGCGGCAGGCGTAAAGGAAGTATTTCTTATTGAAAAATCCATGGCTGCGGCAATCGGCGCAGGTATTGCGGTTAATGCTCCTGTGGGTTCAATGGTTGTTGATATTGGTGGCGGAACAACCGAGATTGCTGTTGTTTCTCTTGGGGGTATTGTTTCAACACAGAGTCTCAAGGTTGCAAGCAGAACATTTGATAATGATATAATTCAGTTCATGAAGAAAAATCATGATCTTATTATTGGTAACATCACAGCGGAGGAAATCAAAAAGGAAATAGGTTCGGCTTGCCCTCTTAAAGATGAGCTCACCATTGAAATCAAGGGCCGTGACCTTGTTTCGGGTCTTCCCAGACTTGCAACAGTTACATCAGAGGAAATTCGTGAGGCAATTCAGGAAAGCCTTGCAACCATTATTGACGGAATCAAGTCCGTGCTTGAAAAAACTCCGCCCGAACTTGCTGCCGATATATTTGAATCGGGAATTGTTCTCACAGGAGGCGGCTCTATTCTCAAAGGTCTTGGCAAGCTGATAAACGCTCATACCGAAATTCCCATTTACATTGCGGAATCTCCAGGCGAATGTGTTGCTATTGGTGCGGGCAAAACTCTTGATGAAGTTAAAACTCTGCATTCGCTCCTTATTTCTGAATAGTTTTGAGAGGAGATACATCTTTTGAAAAAATTTTTTAAAAACAGATGTGTTTTCGGGTTTGTTATTGTTGTAATTATTTTCAGTATAATTGTCGGAATTGTCAATGTGAAGAATCCGGAATTATCCTTTGGCGAAAATATGGTTAATGTTTTTGTCAAGCCTGTTCAAAATTTTTTTACATGGGTTGGAAACGGTGTTTCGGATTTTTTTGGCAACTTTGCCGATAAGGATGATTTGAAGAATGAGATTGCAAAACTTAAAAAAGAAAATGCCGATTTGAAAGCCGATATAAGCAAGTTTGAACTTGCAAAAAAAGAGAACGATGAATTGAGAGGCTTGCTGAATCTGAAAGAGGCATTTCCAAAACAAGAACTGAAATATGCAAGAATAATTTCCCGTGAACCGTCAAACTGGCATAATACTTTTACGATAAATATCGGCTCGTCCGACGGGATTGCCGTGAATCAGCCTGTTGTATCAAAAGAAAACACATTGATTGGCCGAATTGGTGAAGTGGGCACAACGTGGGCAAAGGTAATAACTGTTTTTGATACAGAACACGCAGTTGGTGCTGTTGTTTCACGTTCGGGCGAATACGGAATTGTGGAAGGCGATGCAGATGCGGCGTTGAGCGGCTATTGCAGGCTTTCTTATATTTCAAAAAATTCGGATATAATTATTGGTGATACCATAATGACATCGGGTCTTGGTGGGCTTTTTCCCGAAGGCATAATTATCGGTAAAATTGTTGACATCAAGGCGGACGAACAGGGAATTGCACAAACTGCTTTTCTCAGCCCTGTTGCGGATATTGAAAATATCAGAACGGTCTGTGTTATTCAAAATCCGACAAATTAGAGACGTTTTGATTGAAAAAACAGAAAAACGAAAGGTGACATATAATGAGAATTATTGTACACGCTATTTTTCTGATTCTCCTTGCCGCAATCCAGACAACCTGGAT
>JAZRMZ010000094.1:0-15211 GCA_045647905.1 Clostridia bacterium | reverse complement strand
TAATGTTTCAGGTGACGGGAATCCATAAAAAACCTTGCCATCGAAGTCAATTTTCTCACCGTATTTTTCGCAAAGTGCGGAAATAATCTTTTTTATTCGTGGAATGTTGTTATTTGCTGATATTATAAAGGAAACAATTGTTTCCCACAAATCCTGACGCAAAATTCTGATGCCACGACCCTTTTCAATGCAGGGGCGGAGCTTTTCGTCCTGCCACAGCTTTTCTTCAATAAAGTTGTAGTCGTTTGAAAAATTCAGGTAGTGACTCCAGTAAACCAAGTCGGGGTTTGAACTTTCAACATAGATTGTTTTGGGGTCATAATAATACATTTTTACGGCGTGATTTGCAACAACTCCGTAAAAAGTGCCGTCCGAATCCTTTTCCCAGCGAAAGCACTGCCCGCACAGAAAGGTTTCGTCAAGACTGAAATGGTCAATATTATATAATCTAATCATAGGTGAAATCAGTCCTTTCTGTACGTTTATTTTTCGGCATCGGCTTCGGAAATTTTGTAGCAAAGTCTCATAAGACTGTCTCCAAGGTGAATATTTTCAACAACAACATCGTCGTTTGTTGAAAGCTCGGCATAAGAAAAGTTGAGAAAGGCTTTGATTCCGTAGCTTATCAGCTCCTGAGCAACCTGATTCACAACAGCTCTTGGAACCGAAAGGATTGCCATGGTTGGTCTTTCTTTTTCAACAAATTCCTTCATATTTTTGGGGTCCATAACCGTGAGATTACGGATTTCCATGCCAATTTTCTGAGGGTCACTGTCAAAAATACCAATGAGTTCAAAGCCGCGTTTTTCAAAGTTGGTGTTTTGGGTGAGGGCATGACCTATGTTGCCTGCACCCACTAAAATGGCTTTATATTTTGAGTTCAGACCCAATATGACTGAAATTTCGCCGTAAAGATACTCCACGTTATAGCCGTAGCCCTGCTGACCGAAACCACCGAAACAGTTCAGATCCTGACGGATTTGTGAGGCGGTTACGCCCATGCGTTCGCTGAGCTCTTTTGAAGAGATTCTTTCCACTCCGGAATTCAGCAGTTCGCCCAGATATCTGTAATATCTGGGCAATCTGTTGATGACGGATGCGGATACGTTTTTTTCCATTGGATTATCCTCCATGTAACAGTTTTGAAGATTAAAGCATTGCTTTGAGGTTTTCGTTTACCGCGAGCAAGAAATCTTCTGTATTAACTTTTTTCTTGTTCTCAAGACTTGAAAGGAGGTAGAGGTCTCCGGTCATTGTACCGTCTTCGATTGTCTTGATTGTTGCTTTTTCGAGGTTGTCGGCAAATGCGCAGAGGTCGTCAAGTCCGTCAAGCTCGCCACGCTTTCTGAGGGCACCTGTCCATGCAAAGAGGGTTGCAACGCTGTTTGTTGAGGTTTCTTCGCCCTTGAGATGCTTATAGTAATGACGCTGAACTGTTCCGTGTGCAGCCTCGTATTCATAAGTTCCGTCGGGTGATACCAGAACGGAAGTCATCATTGCAAGACTGCCGTAAGCTGTTGCCACCATATCCGACATAACATCACCGTCATAGTTCTTGCATGCCCAGATATAACCGCCTTCTGAACGTACAACACGTGCAACGGCATCATCTATGAGTGTATAGAAGTATTCAATGCCTGCAGCATCAAATTTTTCCTTGTATTCAGCTTCAAAAATTTCGTTGAATATATCCTTGAATCTGTGGTCGTATTTCTTTGAAATGGTGTCTTTGGTTGCAAACCAGATGT
Organism: Clostridia bacterium; assembly: GCA_045647905.1. Taxonomy (GTDB): domain Bacteria; phylum Bacillota; class Clostridia; order Monoglobales; family Monoglobaceae; genus SIG440. The sequence continues at coordinate 13,463 of JAZRMZ010000094.1, read as the reverse complement.
CCTGCTTTGTGTCAAGTGCATAGTTGAAGCAGCAACGTGCAAAGCTGGAAATTGACTTGTCGATATTGTGGAGACCCTGAATGATTCCAGCACTGCCGTCAAATTCGTGGATGGTCTGGCGGATTTCGTTTCCGTCCTTATCGGTGCAAACGATTTCACACTTTGAACCTTCGGGAACCTGCATTTCGGTGTTCTTGTAAACATCGCCGTATGCGTGACGGGCAATGGTGATGGGCTTTGTCCATGTGGGAATGTAAGGCGTGATGCCATTAACAATGATGGGAGCACGGAAAACAGTACCGTCTAAGATTGCACGGATTGTTCCGTTTGGTGACTTCCACATTTCCTTGAGGTTGTATTCGGTCATACGTTCAGCGTTGGGTGTGATTGTTGCACACTTAACGGCAACGCCGTATTTCTTTGTTGCATAGGCAGAATCGAATGTAACCTTGTCGTCTGTTTCGTTTCTGTATTCAAGTCCAAGGTCATAATATTCGGATTTCAGATCAACATAAGGAAGAATAAGGATGTCCTTAATCATCTTCCATATGATTCGGGTCATTTCGTCCCCGTCCATTTCAACGAGGGGAGTTGTCATTTTGATTTTTTCCATTGTATACAAATCCTTTCTGTGGTTTTATTTGCCGTTTTCTCTGGTGTAGTTGAGAAGACCGCCTGCCTTCAGCATCTCTCTCTGACGGAGTGAAAGGTCAAGCTTAACCTTGAAGTCAAAGCCTTTGGTCACGTTTGTGATTGTGAGTTCATCGGCATTGAGAATTGCGTTGTGAAGGTCGGTCATTTTCAATTCGTCTGTCTGGTCAATTTTGTCGTAGTCTGCTTCGTTTGCAAAGGTCAGAGGGATGATACCTGCATTGATGAGGTTTGCCATATGAATTCTTGCAAAGGATTTTACGATAACAGCTTTAACACCAAGATAAAGAGGTGCAAGGGCTGCGTGTTCACGTGATGAACCCTGACCGTAGTTTGAACCGCCGATTATGACACTCTTGCCCATTTCAAGCGCTCTGTCGTGGAACTTTTCGTCGCATACAGCAAAGCAGTATTCCGAAATCTTGGGAATGTTTGAACGGAGGGGGAGAATCTTTGCACCTGCAGGCATAATGTGGTCTGTTGTGATGTTGTCGCCAACCTTGAGACTGCATCCTGCCACAATTTCATCAGCCATTGCTTCCGACACGGGGAAGGGCTTGATATTTGGTCCACGGAGAACTTCAACGCTGTCCATATCTTCAGCCGCAACGGGAGGAACAACCATATTGTCGTTGATTGTGAACACTTCGGGAAGCTCAAAGTCGGGCATATCGCCGAGGGTTCTTGGGTCTGTCAGCACGCCTGTGAGTGCTGATGCTGCTGCAAGTTCAGGAGAAACAAGATAAATCTGTCCGTCCTTGGTGCCGCTTCTGCCTTCAAAGTTGCGGTTGAAGGTTCTGAGTGAAATACCGCCCGAATTGGGTGACTGACCCATACCGATACAAGGTCCGCAGGCGCTTTCGAGGATTCTTGCACCTGCATCAATCATGTCAGAGAGCGCGCCGCAAGCCGCAAGCATATTGAGAACCTGCTTTGAGCCGGGAGCAATTGAAAGAGAAACATCGGGATGAACGGTCTTTCCTTTGAGGATATATGCAACCTTCAGCATATCAAGAAGCGAAGAGTTTGTGCATGAACCGATACAAACCTGATCAATTTTCATTTCGCCGATTTCCGCAACGGACTTCACGTTGTCGGGTGAATGGGGGCAGGCAGCTAAAGGAACAAGCTCGCTGAGGTTGATTTCAACAACCTCGTCATAAACTGCATCTGCATCTGCTGAAAGGGGAGTGTAATCTTCTTCTCTTGCCTGAGCCTTGAGAAATTCTCGTGTTGTTTCGTCTGAGGGGAAGATTGAGGTTGTTGCACCAAGCTCTGCGCCCATATTTGTGATTGTTGCACGTTCGGGAACAGAGAGGGTCTTTACGCCTTCGCCTGTGTATTCGATTATTTTGCCCACGCCGCCTTTAACAGAAAGTCTTTTGAGGACTTCAAGGATAACGTCTTTTGCCGCAACCCCCGGAGAAAGCTTGCCTGTGAGTTCAACCTTTACTATTTTGGGGCAGGTGATGTAATATGTACCGCCGCCCATGGCAACCGCAACGTCCATACCGCCTGCGCCGATTGCAATCATACCGATACCGCCGCCTGTGGGGGTATGGCTGTCTGAACCGATGAGAGTTTTGCCGGGAATACCAAATCTTTCAAGATGAACCTGATGACAGATTCCGTTTCCGGGGCGTGAAAAATAGATTCCGTGTTTTTTGCAGACACTACCGATGAAGCGGTGGTCATCTGCGTTTTCAAAACCGCTCTGAAGGGTGTTGTGGTCAATGTACGCAACCGATTTTTCGGTCTTTACTCTGGGCACGCCCATGGCTTCAAATTCAAGGTATGCCATTGTGCCTGTTGCGTCCTGGGTCAGAGTCTGGTCGATTTTAATTCCGATTTCCTGTCCGGCAATCATTTCGCCGCAAACAAGGTGGTTTTTCAGTATCTTTTGTGCTAATGTAAGTCCCATTTTTCGGAGCCTCCTAAATTTACTCAATATCCATTATATTTTATACAAAAAAGCGATTTTTGTCAAGGCTTCATTTATTGTCATTATATCCTATATTTGTTTATAAAAAGATAAAAAATCGGATAGTTTTTTTACAGACTGTTTACGGAAAGGTTACAATTCACATTATCCACAAAGTTATCCACAGGTAAAATGTGGACAGGACAAGGTTTTTGAGGAGATTTTAACATTATTCAACAAAATTTATAAAACTGAAATGTGGAAAAATTTGCTGGAACTATAGGACAAAATATTTTGCAGATGTCGCAAATCTCCAAAAAAAATACTTGCGATTATGACGTAATTGTGATAAAATAAATCAAATATGCAAAAATAGGGGTGGTGCAGAAATGATTCTTGGAGTTGATTTTGGCGACAGTCGTACGGGCTATGCAGTTTCGGACGCTCTGGGGTTTTCTGCCAATACCCATGAGACCTTTCACGAAAAAAATATGATGAAGGTTGCGGAGCATACGGCGGAGCTTGTTGAGTCTTTGGGAGCGGAGAAGATTGTTCTTGGTTTTCCCAAAAACATGAACGGAACTGTTGGGGACAGAGGAAAAAAGACAAAAGCCTTTTTGAAAATACTGAAAACATTGGTTGATTGTCCCATTGTTTTGTGGGACGAGCGGCTTACAACGGTTTCGGCTCATAATCTTATGAATGAAACAAACGTCCGCGGAAAAAAAAGAAAGGATTCTGTTGACAAGATTGCGGCGGCATTCATTTTGCAGGCATATCTTGACAGTGGAGCAAAATAAACAGAAAAGGAGTTTTTGAAAATGGCAGAAAAATTTAATAATAATGAAAACATGGAAACCGAGGATAATTTTTTGGTGGATTTGTTTGATGATGATGGAAACAAGCAGACCTTTGAACATCTTGACACCGTTCAGGTTAACGGGGATGACTATGTGATTTGCATTCCTTATAAAGAAGAAGAGGACGACGAGGTTGACGAGGTTGTGATTCTCAAGATTGACGGCGAGCAAGATGGCGAAAGTGTTCTTGTTCCCGAAGAAGACCTTGAAGTTCTTGACAAAGCATATGAAATCTTTAAGGAAAGAAATGCGGAATTGTTTGACTTTGAGGATTAATATATTACTTTAAAGGTGGTTTTTGACATAGTACTTATTATTGCGGAAAAACCCAGCCTTGCCAGAAATATTATGGCGGGTATCGGGAAGTTGAATCGTTATGACGGATATTTTGAGGGCGACGGCTACATCATTACATGGGCATTCGGACATTTGTTCTCCCTTGCTGATGTGGAGGCTTATGATGCCCCTGATTCCGATAATAAGTATTGGTCAATGAATAATCTTCCGTGCTTCCCTGAAAAATTTGTTTTTGAGCTGAAAAAGGACGCAGACAAAAAGGTTGATTCGGGTGTTGAAAAGCAGTTTGGAATCATAAAAGCCTTGTGCAACAGACCGGACGTTGACACAATTGTTAACGCAGGCGATGCTGACCGTGAAGGTGAAATTATCGTCAGAACCTGTATTGAAAAGGCTTTGGACGGGCAAAAGGCGCTGAAGCGTATATGGCTTCCGGACCAGACGCCTCAGACAGTTCGGGAAGCAATGCAGGCCTTGAAGGATGAGAGCGAATATGACAACCTTGCCAATGAGGGTTATGCCAGAACCTATATGGACTGGCTTTATGGGGTGAATCTGACACGTTATGCAACACTCAGGGCAGGGACGCTTTTGCGTGTGGGAAGGGTTATTGTTCCCATTGTGAAAGCCATTTATGACCGTGACATGGCAATACGCAATTTTGTTCCCGATATTTATTATGCAATTCAAAGCAAGGCTGAAACCAACGGGACAGAGGTTGAGCTTGTCAGCAAGCAAAAATTCGACAAATCAAAGCTGAATGATGCAAAGGCGTTGTGCGACAGGTATAATGCCGAAAAAGCGGTGGTGACTGCAAAAAAGAAGAAAAAGGACAAGCTTGCACCGGGAAAGCTGTATTCTTTGACCAAATTACAGAATTTCTTGGGAAAGAAATATAAAATGTCCATGGCGGAAAGTCTTGAAATTGTTCAGGGTTTGTACGAAAAGGGTTATGTTACCTATCCCAGAACAAATTCCGAATACCTTGCAACGGCGGAACAGGGAAAGATAAAAACCATAATTGAATCGGTTAAAAAAATGGGCTATCCCGTTGAATTCCGATTCAGCAAGACCATATTTGACGATTCAAAGATTGAATCCCATTCAGCACTGACACCCACATACAAAATTCCCGACAAAACAAAACTTTCGGAAAAGGAAATGATGGTTTATGGTGCGATTATGCGCAGGTTTGTTGCGGTTTTTTGTGCTGAGGAGTGTACGGTTGAAAAAACCGAGATTACAATTTCGGTGGGAGACCTTGAAGATTTCACTCTCAAGGGTACCGTTATTGTGAATCCCGGTTGGACTAAATATGACGATTACACCAAGAAGGATAAATTTCTTCCGCCCCTTGAAAAGGGTGATGAAGTGAATATAAATTTTGTTCCTGTTGAAAAGGAAACAAGTCCGCCCAAGCATTACACAATTGAAACCCTCAACAATTACCTGAAGAATCCTTTCAAGGAAGAAAAGGCAAATGCCTCGGAGCAGGAAATTGAAGAAGCGGAATATAAGGCAATGTTTGAAGGACTTGAACTGGGAACAGAAGCCACAAGGACGGGGATTATTGACAATGCCCGAAAAAGTCAGTACATACAACTGAAAAAAGATACTTATACCATTCTTCCCGCAGGAGAAAATCTCGTTGAATCTTTGTCACGAATGAACATAATTATGGACAAGTTCAAAACATCTCAGATGGGTGTTGAGCTGAAGGGTGTTTTCAAAGGTACAAAAACCATTGATGATGCCATCGGCTTTGTAAAAGGCGAAATTGCCAATGTTTTTGAAATCAACCGACAGCAGGGCGAAACCTTTGACGGTTTTGTGGGCGATGTTGTGGGGAAGTGTCCCATTTGCGGCAGCGAGGTTGCAAGAACAAAGTTCGGTTATGGTTGTCGTGGCTACAAGGACGGATGCAAGTTCTCCACGGGGAATGTAATTTGCGGAAGGGTAATTTCAATTGACAATATAAAACAGTTGCTTGAAAAGGGTACAACGCCCGTTATTGGGGGATTTGTATCGAAAAAAAGCGGAAAGGAATTTTCTGCACGGCTTGCCGTTGAAGAAGGAAAAGTCGTTTTCAAATTTTGATTAATATGACAGAAAGGGTGACCTGAATGTTTCTCATAAAAGAAAAAACAGAACTTAATCCCACCGTTACCAAGATGGTGGTGGATGCACCAAGGGTTGCACGAAAGGCTCAGGCAGGACAGTTTATTATTCTGCGTGTTGATGAGGAGGGCGAAAGAATCCCCCTGACAATTGCTGACTATGACCGTGAAATGGGAACAATTACAATTATTTTTCAGGTTGTGGGTGCAACAACAATGAAGCTGAACCAATTGAACAAAGGGGATTTCATTCAGGATTTTGTGGGTCCCCTTGGCAAAGCCTCGGAGGTTGAGGGTTTCAAGAAGGTTGCGGTAATCGGCGGCGGTGTGGGCTGTGCAATTGCCTATCCAACGGCGAAGGCACTCAAAGAGAACGGTGCAGAAGTTCATTCCATTGTTGGATTCCGCAATAAAGACCTTGTTATTCTTAAAGAAGATTTTGAGGCGGTTTCGGATAAACTTGTTCTTATGTCCGACGACGGTTCATGCGGCGAAAAGGGGCTTGTGACGGATGCTCTCCGCAAGCTGGTTGAAAGCGGCGAAAAATATGATATGGTCATTGCAATCGGACCGCTGATTATGATGAAGTTTGTTTGTCTGCTCACAAAAGAGCTTGGAATAAAGACAGTTGTAAGTATGAATCCAATTATGATTGACGGAACGGGTATGTGCGGAGGCTGCCGTTTAACCGTTGGAGGCGAAATGAAGTTTGCCTGCGTTGACGGCCCTGACTTTGACGGACATCAGGTGGACTTTGATGAAGTAATCAGACGAAGCTCCATGTACCGTGAAACCGAAAGCAAGCACCGCGAGGAAACTTGCAATCTTTTTAAGGAGGCGCAGAAATAATGGCTAATATGTCACCGAAGAAAAATGAAATGCCTGTTCAGGCGCCTGAAATCAGATGCAGAAATTTTGATGAGGTTGCCCTTGGCTACAGCGAGGAAGCTGCAATTGATGAAGCAAAACGATGCCTGAACTGCAAGAATATGCCTTGTATTGAGGGCTGTCCCGTGAAGATACATATTCCCGAATTTATTGCAAAGGTTGCAGAGGGGGATTTTCAGGGGGCTTATGACGTGATTTACAGGTCAAGTTCCCTTCCTGCCGTGTGTGGACGTGTTTGCCCTCAGGAAAGACAGTGTGAATCCAGGTGTGTCAGAGGTATCAAGGGTGAGTCCGTTGGAATCGGCAGACTTGAACGTTTTGTTGCCGACTGGTATATGAAAAACGGCAAAGCAAGAGCAAATGATGTTGTGAAAAACGGCAAAAAGATTGCTGTTGTGGGGTCAGGTCCGGCAGGTCTTACCTGTGCAGGGGACCTTGCAAAAAAAGGGTATGACGTAACTGTTTTTGAAGCACTTCACATTGCAGGTGGGGTTTTGGTTTACGGTATTCCCGAATTCAGACTTCCCAAAGATATTGTGAAGCGTGAAATTGAAAATCTGAAGGCTCTTGGGGTTGAAATTGTTACCAATGCGGTAATTGGCAAAACCGAGACCGTTGACGAGCTTCTTGAAGACGGCTATGAAGCTGTGTTCATCGGTTCAGGGGCAGGACTTCCGAGGTTTATGAACATTCCCGGTGAGAATCTCAACGGAGTGTATTCAGCAAATGAATTTTTGACAAGAACAAATCTCATGAAGGCGTACAAAGAAAATTCCGCAACACCCATAATTCACGCAAAGCGTGTTGCTGTTGTGGGCGGCGGAAATGTTGCAATGGATGCGGCAAGATGTGCAATGCGTCTTGGAGCAGAGGAGGTTTATATTGTATACCGCCGTTCAATGGATGAGCTTCCTGCACGCCGTGAAGAAGTTGAACACGCTGAGGAAGAAGGAATCATCTTTAAAACCCTAAATAATCCCGTTGAAATTCTTGGAGACGAAAATAACTTTGTCAGGGGAATCAGATGCATAAAAATGGAGCTTGGGGAACCGGATGCATCGGGCAGAAGAAGCCCTGTTGAAGTGCCAAATTCCGAATATGATCTGGAGGTTGATGCGGTTATAATGTCAATCGGCACATCGCCAAATCCTCTTATCCGTAACACAACAGTTGGTCTTGATACCGACCGCAGAGGTTGCATAATCACAAAGAACGAGGGCGGCCTCACCACAAAGAAGGGCGTTTATGCCGGTGGTGATGCGGTTACCGGTGCGGCAACGGTTATTCTTGCTATGGGTGCAGGAAAATCCGCTGCAGAAGCAATTGATGAGTATGTAAAGAGTAAATAAGTAATAAGGGAATCTGAATCAATAAGAAATTCAGATTCCCTGTTTTTAATTATTTTGTTGAATTGTTGTAAACTGCAGACGGATGATCAAGGTTGCCGATATTGTTTTGGAATGTACAGTTTGTGAATGTTATTTTGTTTGTTTCATCATTTGTTATTTCCTTAAATGTATTGTTTATAAATTTTGAATTATTCCAGTTGATTTCGGATGTGTTGAAAAATGAATCCGAGGTCACTATAAGACCTTGATTCCATCCGTGTTCTGAGAGTTGATTGTCATGGACAATACAGTTTGTGAAGTCAACAGAGGAATCGGATATGAGACAAACACCACAATAATATATTCCGTCATAGAATTCGGTTTCGGAAACTTTAATGTTGGATGACAACTGAAAGGATACACCTGCATAGCTGCAGTCATAAATGTTGCAATTTTCAATATTGAGTTCATCCACATTATATGCAGATACCCCAATTGCACCGCAACCGTACAGATTACAATTGGAAATGTTTATAAATTTGCAATATGAAAAGTTGGTGACACGTCCATCACACAGGTATTCTTCAAGGGGTTCTGTATGACCTATTGTGAGACCGTCCAATGTTATTTTACCGCAATTTTTGAAACTCAAAACATCTGCATATATATCATCAATTGCTATTTCGGCATTGCCTTCGATTGTCATATTAACCACGTTCTTAATTACATATCCGTCGGAGTATTCGCTTTTTTCAATATGCGGATTATTGGGCGTGCGGCTGTCTGATATATTATAGTAGTCGGAGGTGAGAATAATATGTTTATTGCTTCCGATATTATTGAGTAATTCATCAATCGTTTCGACTTTTACCGTGGTTTGTTCAGCTTCTTCGCTAAAGTCAATAAAGTTTTTGCTGTAAATTCTTACGGTGCTTGTTGCATCATCCCATTCCACACGACATTCAAAAGATTCTGAAATCGCTCTCAACGGAACAAGGGTTCTGTCGTTGTGCAGCATAGCAGGGACGTCAAGAGGAATGGTGGTTAAAAAGGTATCCAACATATGAGGTATGCCGATTGTAATTGAGATACCGTACATTTTGTTGTAATCATAGGCGATTGCCGTATTTGTGCTTTCATCCCAGGTGACTTCGGTGCCTAACTTTTCAAAAATTGCTCTCATGGGAACCATTGTGCGACCGTTTACGATAATTGGTTCAACATCAAACTGTATTTGTTCATTGTCAAGAAAGACAGAAATGGTTTCATTTGCATGTACCGGACACAAGTGTAAGAGAAAAAGAACAATAAGTATAAGAGACAATATTTTTTTCATTTGTATTCCTCCATGATTCAAAATGATATAATTTATTTTGCAAAATCAGTATAACACAAAAATGAAAGATTGTCCATAGAAAGAAAAATAAGAATTCTTGCAAATAAACAATAATTTTACTACCTCACCGAGTTATTTATAAAAAAATCACCTCCCCTGACAAGGGGAGGCGAGGAGAGAGGCTCTTTGCTTCGCTCAGAATGACAATATAGGGACAGTATTGCCTGACACGTTCATTATTCAGAGACCGAGCGGATATATTCGCTTGGTGTCATTTTTGCAACCTTTTTGAATACCCGTGAAAAATAGTGGGGGTTGTTGAAACAGAGCATACCTGAAATTTCGGCAATGGTGTATGCGTTTTCACGCATAAGCTTTTTTGCTTCTTTTATTTTCATATTGGTGTAGTATTCGATTATTGTGCAGCCGCAGTTTTTGTTGAATATTTTTGAAATATAAGTTTTGCTGTAATTGAGGCTGAGGCATATTTCGTCAACGGTAATTTTCCCGTATATGTTTTTCTGCATAAGTGATATAATTGAACTGACCAGATGATTGTCCATACTCTCTTTGTCGGGGAAAATCTGCGGAGTTTCAGCGTTCTTTTCCTGATTGCGAATCAGCATAATAAGCAGTTGTTCAAGGGTTGTGCGTATCATTTGCTGTCCGCCGAATGGTGAAGTGGGGCAGAGCTTCAGTTCCCTCAGCTCAGGATTGTTGAAAGGAAGCTCAAAGGTTTGTCTGCCTTCGTCAATAAGCCGTTTTATGAAATGTCTCAGACTTGAGGGCAATTCGGTTTTTCTCTCACGGAACCATACCATATTTTTTGAGGTTGTTACAAATGAAATTACAAAAACATTTGAAGGGGTTTTCTTGTCTGAGGAAATGGTGTGAAATTCGTTTGGCTTGTGGAAAATCAATTCACCCTGTTTGAGCACATGGCTGTTTTTTCCTGCGTTTATCAGAACGTTTCCGCTGTCAACATAAACCATTTCCCAAAAGTCGTGACTTTCGCCCGGAAAGTGAAAGTTTTTGTCAAACTCAAAGTAGTGCATGGTTACAATTTTGCTTATGTTTATGGTGTTTGTGAGCTTGTGTTTTATGTATATGGGACGTGTTGAATTGGTTTTCATAATTATACTCCGCTAAAAATATGGTTTACAAAAATGTACAATTAGGATAAAAGAATGTATTTACTTTTTTGTTTGGATATTATAACATAAAAAGTAAGTGGTGGCAATAGATTTTGCCAAAATAAATCCAAGAGGAGGTTATTTTATGAAAAAGGGTATCAGTATCTGGTCTTTTGCCGGTGCAGACATCAGAGAAAATCTGAAACTTGCAAAGGATGCAGGGTTTGACGGCGTTGAACTGGCGCTTAACGAAACAGGTGAATTTTCACTTGAATCAACAAAAGAGGAAATTCTTGCAATCAAGGCTTTTGGTGAAGAATTGGGTCTTGAGTTTTACAGCGTTGCATGCGGACTTTACTGGACATATAATTATACTTCTGCAAATGCAGAAAACGTGAAAAAAGCAAAGGAAATTACAAAGAAACAGCTTGAGGTTGCATCGTGGCTTGGTTGTGACACAATCCTTGTTGTTCCCGGTGCGGTTGAAGTTGCTTTTGACCCGGGTGAGGTTGTTGAATATGATGTTGCATATGAGAGAGCACTCTCAGCACTGAAAGAGCTTGCTCCTTATGCCGAAGAACTGAAGGTTGCAATCGGCATCGAAAACGTTTGGAACAGATTCCTGCTTTCACCTGTTGAAATGGCTGAGTTCATTGACAAGGTTGGCAGCGATTGGGTTGGTTCATATTTTGATGTGGGCAACGTTTTGTATATCGGTTATCCCGAGCATTGGATAAAGATTCTCAACAAGAGAATCAAAAAGGTTCACTTCAAGGATTACAGAAGAGCCGCAGGCGATCTTCACGGTTTTGTTGACCTGCTTGCCGGCGAAGTTAACTGGCCTGCTGTTATGGAACAGTTCAAGAATATCGGATATGATGGTTGGGTTACGGCTGAAATGCTTCCGCCTTACACTCATTATCCCGAAGCAATTCTTTATAATACATCAACTGCTATGGATTACATTATAGGAGGAAAAAAATAATGATTAAAGTAGGTTTAATTGGTTGCGGTTTTATGGGCGGTATGCACTCAGCTTGCTATGATGCAATTGACGGCGCAAAGGTTGTTGCTGTTGCTGACGTGAGACCCGAAAAGGCAGAGGAGGTTGCAAAGGTTCACGGTGCTGAAATATATGCCACAGGTATGGATTTGATTGCAAATGCTGATGTTGATGTGGTTGATATTTGTCTTCCCACATACCTTCACACAGAACACGCTGTTGCGGCAATGAAGGCAGGAAAGAATGTTTTTGTTGAAAAGCCTGTATGCCTCAACGAAGAAGAATGTGAACTTCTTCTTGCAACAGAAAAAGAAACAGGTGCAAAAATTCAGATTGGTCAGGTTATCAGATTCTGGGATGAATATGTATGGCTGAAAGAAGCATATGACAAGCGTGAATACGGCGAAATTCAGTCTGCTGTGTTCAAACGTCTCAGCTCATATCCCACATGGGCATGGGAAGGCTGGCTCCACGATGCTTCAAAGAGCGGTTCAATGGCACTTGACCTTCACATCCACGATGTTGACTTTATGAGATACCTTATGGGCGAGCCTGATGAACTTGTTTCAAGAGCTGTCAGAGATGATAAGGGAATCATTGAACAGATTTTCACGACCTTTAATTATGGTGATGTTGCGGTTTCGGTTGAAGGATGCTGGGACTATCCTGCGGACTTCCCCTTTGCGGCAGAATTCCGTGTTAAATTTGACAAGGCAACTGTTGTGAATGATGCAAACGGTCTTGCGGTTTACCCCGTTGAAGGCGGAGTTATTAAGCCTGAAATCAAGCCTTCATTTGAAGGAACAAACGATATTGGCGGAAATCTTTCAAGCCTCGGCGGTTATTACAACGAGCTCAAGTATTTCATTGAGAAGCTTGAAGCGGGCGAAGCTTTGGAAGTTGCTCCTCTTTGCGAGGGCGTTAAGTCAGCAAAGCTTATTTACAAGGAAATTGCAAGCGTTGGCGGCGCACAGAAGTAAAATCAAAAGAGAATAATAATAAACAAAAGGATGGGTTGCTGCCCATCCTTTTGTGCTGTTTAAGGTTCTTTGACAAATGTTTGGGGAAAAAGTCAGGAAAGATACTTTGACTTCGCTCAGTATGACGGTGCTTTTTGGTGTAGTGTCATTTTTCTATGCAGAAGAAAATGACATAAAGCTGTCGGGTGTGTTTCGCAACCTTTATCTTGAAGGACCACCACAACATAAAGACAAAAGTGAGTTTATTACTCAGATAATTGCAATAGTTGAATGATGGATAGAAAACTGCTGTAGAGATTCTTCGCTGACGCTCAGAATGACATTAGCGTCGGCTACGCTCAGGGTGACATATTTGGTGTCATTTTGAGCAAAGTGAAGGAACTAAAAAAAAGAATGAGCCTCCGAGATTTTCTCGGAGGCTCTGTTTTGTATTCAAGAAATTAGCATTCAGCGTTCTTCTTGTAGATTTCGTATCTTTCGATAAGATCTTATTCAGCCTTGTCGAAGAGCTGAGCAGCTACTTCGGGGAATGCTTTCTTGAGCATGAGATAACGGTTTTCACCCTCAAGGAATTCCTTAACTGTGCCTGTGGGCTCTTTTGAGTCAAGGATGAAGGGGTTCTTGCCTTCTTCTTTGAGTGTGGGGTTGTATCTCCAGAGGTGCCAGTAACCTGTCTGAACAGCCTTCTTTTCTTCAGCGATTGTGCTTGCCATACCTGTCTTGATACCGTGGTTGATACAAGGAGCGTATGCAATAATCAGTGAAGGTCCGGGATAAGCTTCAGCTTCCTTGATTGCCTTGAGAGTCTGGTTCATATCAGCACCAAGAGCGATCTGTGCAACGTATACGTAGCCGTATGTTGTACCAATCATACCAAGGTCTTTCTTCTTAACCTTCATACCTGAAGCTGCGAACTTAGCAACTGCAGCAGTTGGTGTAGCCTTTGAAG
>JAZRMZ010000093.1:0-8242 GCA_045647905.1 Clostridia bacterium | reverse complement strand
TTGTGCATATTTTGTGCAATTATGTTTATTGTGTAAAAGGGGGGGATACTTTATAATGAAGAAAAACTGATAAAAAGAGGTGTTTTTTTATGAATATATCTGAATTTTTATTGAAGATAAGTAATGGTGAGTTTGACAATGCTTTTGTTAAACTGTACGGTGAGGATGCTGTGGAGTATCAGAGAAACAGATATTCTGCGGCGACCCGAAAATTTGCTGAAAATTATCCTGATGCTGTGGATATTGAAGTTTTTTCGGCTTCGGGAAGAACCGAGATTTGCGGTAATCATACTGACCACCAGCATGGCTGTGTTCTTGCGGCGGCTGTGGATGTGGATGTTATTTCGATTGTTGCCTTTAACCAAACGGGAGTTATGAGAGTGCTTTCGGAAGGTTACAGACCGGTTGCGATTGATTGTGGTAATCTTGGTGTTCAGGAGGGCGAGACGGGAAGTGCGGCACTTATCCGTGGTGTTGCCTCAAAGTTTGCGGAACGTGGAATTGAAATCGGCGGTTTTGATATGTATTCAACATCGGATGTTCTTGCCGGAAGCGGAATATCTTCGTCGGCTGCTTTTGAAACCATTATCGGGACTGTTATTGACAAGCATTATGCTGACGGAAAAGTGGGTGCTGTTGAAATTGCAAAAATTGGTCAGTTTGCGGAAAATGTTTACTTTGGAAAGAAATGCGGACTTATGGACCAGATGGTGAGCTCGGTTGGAGGATTTGTTTTTATTGATTTTGAGGATAATGAAAATCCTGTGATTGAAAATTACAGCGTTGATTTTGATTCGCTGGGGTATGACTTGTTCATTACGGACACTAAGGGCAGTCATGCGGATCTTACGGATGATTATGTTGCTGTGCGCTCGGAAATGGATGAGGTTGCGGCTTTCTTTGGAAAGAAATATCTTCGTGAGACGGACGGAAAGCTTTTTGTTGAAAATATTGCGGCAATCAGAGAGAAATGCAGTGACCGTGCGGTTTTGCGTGCAATGCATTTTATGGCAGAGAATCTTCGTCCCAAAGCCGGTTTTGAGGCATTGAAGGCAGGCGATGTTGATGGCTTCCTCAGGCAGGTGCGTGAATCGGGTGAATCTTCGGAGAGACTTTTGCAGAATATTTATTCTGTTAAGAAGCCCCTTGAGCAGGCTGTGAACATTGGGCTTGCACTCAGCCGTGAGGTTTTGGGCAAACATGGAGCATCACGTGTTCATGGCGGAGGTTTTGCCGGAACCATTCAGGCTTTTGTGCCAAAGGCACTTTCGGCTCAGTATAAAGCTACCCTTGATGCTGTGTTTGGTGAAGGTAGCTGCAGGCTTATGAGAATCAGACCTGTTGGCGGTATTGACTTTGTTGAATTTGCAGAAGGAAGATGTTGAAGATGAATATTGAAGCGTTGATTAATAAATTGATTGATTATGCACAAGAAAGCAAACTGATTTGTGACAGCGACCGTTTGTTTGTGAGAAACAGACTTCTTGAGGTATTTGGGATTGATGACTGGAACGGTTTGGATAATGATTCTTTGGGTAAATTATCTCTGGAAGAAATTCTGGACGGGATGCTTGATTATGCTGCACAGAACGGTTTGATTTCGGGCACAAATGAATCAAGGGATTTGTTTGATACAAAAATTATGTCGTGCTTTGTGCCCCTGCCCTCGGCTGTTATAAAAAAGTTTGAAGATGACTATGTTGCATCGCCGGAACTTGCTACCGATAATTACTATGATTGGAGCAAGAAGGTTAATTATGTCAGAGCGGAAAGAATTGCAAAGGACCGTGTCTGGAAATATGAGTCGGAGGATTATGGGGTTCTGGATATTAGTATAAATCTTTCTAAACCCGAAAAAGACCCGAGAGATATTGCGGCGGCGGGAAAGACAAAAAGTGTTACATACCCGAAATGTCAGTTGTGTGCTGAAAACTCGGGATACGCAGGAAGAATCGGACATCCTGCACGGCAGAATCTTGTTCCGATTCCTTTGACGGTTGGTGATGAGGAATGGTTTTTGCAGTATTCGCCTTATGGTTATTACAATGAGCATTGCATTGTGTTTAACAGTTGTCATGTTCCTATGAAAATTGACAAGGCAGCCTTTGGCAAGTTGTTTGAAATTGTTGAGAGACTTCCCCATTATTTTGTGGGTTCAAATGCTGACCTGCCCATTGTTGGCGGTTCGATTCTCAGTCATGAACATTTTCAGGGCGGAAAATTTGAGTTTGCAATGGAAAAAGCTCCCGTTGAGTGGGAATTTACAATGAAGAATTTCCCTGAGGTAAAGGCAGGGATTGTGAAGTGGCCAATGTCGGTTATAAGACTTTCGGCACGTGACACAAAAGTGCTTGAAAATGCTTGTGATGAAATTTTGAAGGAATGGCGCGGATATTCGGACGAAAGTGTTGATGTTTTTGCGTTTTCGGGGGATGTGCCGCACAATACCATAACGCCTATTGTGCGTAAGCGGGGCGGTGTGACGGAATGTGACCTTGTTCTCAGAAACAACAGAACAACAGAGGAAAGTCCCATGGGGTTGTTCCATCCGAACCCTGAACTTCATCACATAAAAAAGGAAAACATTGGATTGATTGAAGTTATGGGACTTGCAATTTTGCCGTCAAGACTGGCTGTGGAGCTTGATTTGCTTAAAGAAGCAATTCTTCGTGGTGAAAATATTGCGGAGAATGAAAAACTGGTATCACACGCTGAATGGGCGGATAGACTTAAGAAAAAATATCCGCAGTTCTCGGCGGATAATGCTGATGATATAATTAAGGCTGAAGTGGGAGCGGTGTTTGAACAGGTTTTGGTTGATGCAGGAGTGTTCAAACGTGACGCAGATGGTATTTCGGCATTTAAAAAATTTTGCTTGCGTTTTTGATTTTTATTTTTTGACAGACTGTTGGGCGATTGCCCGACAGTCTGTTTTTTTGAGGGGCTTATTTCAGCGGGATTGAAGGAAGCCTACGGAATATGTATGTTTTGTCGGATTTATGTATTAATGAAAACTCGGGAAGTGGAAATCCAATGTCGGCTTCTATTTTTTTTATGGTTTCGGAAGATAGTTCTATTTCCACGGAAGGGGAAAAGTCGCAATTGTTGATGTCGAGAATGTCAAGGGGAGAAACACGGAGGATTTGTGAGAGTAACACTATTTTGTCGCGGCGCATATTTTTTATGTTGCCGCTTTCCCATTTCTTTACGGTGCTTTTACTGACTCCCACATAGTTTCCGATTTGTTCAAGTGTCAGGTTTAGTTCTCTTCTTCTGACTTGTATATCAACAGCCATTTTTATCGTCCTTTCAATATTGGTTTGGTGAAATAAGTATATCATAACATATGAATAAATGCAATGTTAATTTACAAAAAAGTAAAAAAATGTTAGTTATGTATTGACAAAAGTGTTAAAAAATGGTAATATACGTTAGAATAAAAATGGGAAAGGGGTGCGAATATGAAAACAAGATTGCTGAAAACTATTATTGAAGAAAGGGGGTTGACCCAAAAAGAGCTTGCTGAAAGCTGTGGTATAAGCGTATCGGCTTTCAGGAAGAGGTTGAACGGAGAAATTGAGTTTACTTTGGAGGAAATTAAGATTTTGAGTGAATGTCTTTCTTTAAAGGCGGAGGCGGTTATGTCTATTTTTTTTAGTTCAAAAGTTTCTTAAAGGAAACTTTGCGGAGTGGAGAGGGCTTTGACAAATCCTGATATTTTGAAAACGGAAAAATTCGGATATTTGAAATTGGAGAGTATGGAAGAATGTTTTGAATGCGGAAAAATTATTTGTTTTGAAAAGAATGAGTATGTGTTTGACAGATTTGGAAGAATTTTTTGCTGTGATGAATGTAAAAGTTGTGAAAGGACGGAAAAAGTATGAGTTTTTGTATGACAAAGAAGGAGCTTATGCAGGTGTATTATCTCAACAGGGAGATTATGAATGATACAGAAGAATTGGTTGAACTGAAAATCAGAGCAAGGGATAATTTTTTGAATGATGAAAAGACTCTTGAAATTATAAGAAAGCAGGAAAGTGCTATTGTTGAGAAAATTAAGCGTTGTACTGAAATGAAGGAACGTGTTTGTGAATTTATTAATTCCATTGATGACAGTCTGACGAGACAGATTTTTCATTACAGATATGTTAAGAGTATGTCATGGAAAAGAGTTGCGTATATGACGGGAGGATATAACTCGGAGGAGAGTGTGAGGAAAATTGCCGAAAGATATTTGAAGGCACACCCCATGCAGAAGTAAGAAAAAAGTTTGATGTGAAAGTTGTCCGTTTTGTACTTTTTTGTTTGGTATAATTAAGATATAAGTTTAGCATGACAGAAGCTATACTAACCTGCCTGTAAAGGCGTAATTTCGGCACATTTCGGCTAAATCAGGTTCGGATATCTTCTGTCAGGCTATGATGACGGAGGTGGGGAAACAGTGGAGGAGTCGGATAAGCGGGTTTTGGAGGATACGGTTATTTCGGATTATATCCGTGCAAAAAAGCAGGAGGTGTGCGTGCTTATTGACCGTATTATAACGGAGATAGGTAATCCTGAAAGGCTTGCGGGAGCACCGCTGAATCAACTGTCTTCGGTGGTTGGCACTCTTATTGATAAATTCGGTCAGGGTGAAAAGGATAAGGCTGCAGAGGGGACTCTGGCAACTTTGTTCAATGATTTTGAGGATGTGAGCTGAGATTTTGTATGAGGAGATATAAGAATCTTACCGAAAAACAAAATGAATTGATGAGAGCTGCAAAGGGCGGTTTGAAGCGAATTAACATTCTGCACGGCAGCGTCAGGTCGGGGAAAACCTGGATTAGTCTTGTGCTTTGGTGTGTGTGGATTCGGAATATGCCAAAAGATAAGTGCTACCTTATGACGGCGAAGACTTTGACGACGTTAAAAAGAAATTGCCTTGATTTGCTGGAGATGCTTGCGGGTCAGAACAACTTTAAGTATTCTATTTCTAAAAAAGAAGGGGTTCTTTACGGAAGGAAGATTTATCTTGAAGGTGTTAACGATGCCGGAGCTGAAAGCAAAATCAGAGGAATGACCCTTCAGGGGGCCTATTGTGATGAGGTGACGCTTTTTACCGAAGATTTTTTCAGTATGCTTCTTTCGCGTTTGTCGGAGTCGGGGGCAAAGTTGTTTGGAACAACAAATCCCGACAATCCAAATCATTGGTTTAAGGTTAAGTATATTGACAGGAAAGATGAGCTGGACTTTTTCCTTATGGAGTTTTTGATTGACGATAACACTTTTCTTGACCCAAAATATGTTGAGGAACTAAAAAAAGAGTATACGGGGGTTTTTTACCGGCGGTTTATTTTGGGAGAGTGGTGCAGTGCAGAGGGGTTGGTTTATCCTATGTTTGACAAGGATTTGCACGTTGTGGAGGAGCTTCCGAAAGCTGTGGGTGCGGAGGAATACTATATATCCATTGACTACGGAACACTTAACCCTTGCAGTATTGGTTTATGGCGGCTTGATGATGCCTGTGCGGTGAGACTCAGGGAAAGTTATTATTCGGGAAAGAAACAGAAAAAGCTGTTGACCGATGAGGAGTATTATGAAAGGTTGGTTGCAATCAGTGAGGGATATGACATAAAATGTGTGGTTATTGACCCTTCTGCGGCGAGCTTTATTGCAACTATCCGCAGGCACGGCAGGTTCAGCGTCAGAAAGGCTGATAACAATGTTCTTAACGGAATCAGGATTACGGGGACTTTGCTTCAAAGCAACAAGCTGTTGGTACATAAATCCTGCGGAGATGCCATAAGGGAGTTTGGGACTTATTCCTGGGATGAGGATTCGCAGGAGGATAAGGTTATAAAGGAATTCGACCATGCCATGGATGATATACGGTATTTTTGTGCAACGGTTGCAAAGAATCGGCTTTTGTAGTGTGGATTTATTTTTGGAGGGTTTTTGATGATTGAAAGTGTTAAGGAATTTTTTGAAAGGATGAGGAAAGGAATGTTTAACAAAACAACGTTCAGGAATGCTTTGGGCACGGAGGTTGCAATTTCGGAGGAAATGAGTCAAGCACTTGAGCTTTGGCGAGAGATGTATGAGGAATCGGGTGGTTTGCATCTTCCTGCGGCAATTGCCTTTGAAATGGCAAGAATGGTTACCATTGAGATGAAGTCAACTGTTTTGGGGAGCCCAAGGGCGGATTTTCTGAACAGTAATTATCAAAGGATTATTGAAAAAATCAGGATTCCTGTTGAATACGGATGCGCAAAGGGAGGCCTTGTGATGAAGCCTTATGTTGCGGACGGGAAAATATATGTTGATTTTATTCAGGCGGATAAATTTTTTCCCACAGCTTTTGATGAAACCGGGAAAATCCTTGGGGCAATTTTTCTTCAGACAAAGAAGAAAAACGGCAGATTTTATACCAGACTTGAACAACATTCACTTTGTGGAAATGTTTATGAAATTTCAAACAGGGTATTTTGCAGTAATCACAGGGACAGTCTTGGGTCGCCCGTTGATTTGGCTGAGGTTGAGGAGTGGAAGAATCTTGCTGAGAAGCTGACTTTGAATAACGTAAAACAGCCGCTTTTCGGTTATTTCAAGCCCGCCATTGCCAACACTGTTGACCCGTCTTCGCCTTTGGGGGTTTCGGTTTTTGCCAATGCTGTTAATCTTATTGAAGATGCAAATAAACAGTATGAAAGATTTCTCTGGGAGTTTGAAAGCGGAGAGAGGGCACTTATAGCAAATGCCATGGCTTTTAAGCGGAACAGAGAAGGGAAGCCTGAATTGCCTGACAAGCGACTTTACCGTGTTCTTGATGTTGAAGATATGGACTTTTTCAAGGAATGGTCCCCTGAACTCAGAGAAGATGCTTTGACAGACGGATTGAACAACATATTCAGGAGAATTGAATTTAACTGCGGATTTGCTTACGGTACAATTTCGGACGTGAATTATGCTGACAGAACGGCAGAAGAAATCAGAACATCAAAGCAGAGGAGCTATGCCACAATATCGGATAATCAGAAAGCACTTAAAAATGCTCTTTGTGATATGGTTTATGCCATGGACATATGGTGTTCGGTTTATAATCTGGCTCCCATGGGAAAATATGAAATTTCATTTGATTTTGATGACAGTATTGCGGCTGACAGAAAAACCGAATATGAGGAAAAACAGGTCTTGGTTAACAGCGGAATTATGGCCCCCTGGGAATTCAGAGCATGGTATTTTGGTGAAGACGAAGAAACTGCCAGAAAGATGATTGAAGAAATGAAAAATGATGGTGAAAAAAATAATTAAATAATCATTGGCGTGGAAACGGCAAAAGCCGTTTTTAGCGGAATATTATTCCGCACCTTTCAGACAAAAGGTCTGAAAGCCACGCATGATTGCAATAGTGTCGGTCTTTGAAAACCACAGTTTTCAAAGGAGTTTGCGATATATCGCAAACAAAAAACGCAAATGCGTTTCACCGACTACTATTATGATAATTTGTCCGGAATGACGATAAACTACCGAATCTTTGCAGAGGGAAACTGCGATAACAAACCGTAAAGATTTGAAATCCGTGAGGGTTTCGGGAAAGGGTGTTGTAGCTATGACAAGAGAAGAATTGAGAGGAATTGTTGAGGGTATTTCGGATGAACAGTTGAAGAAAATACTTGATATTAATTCATCAGACGTGGGAAAGGCAAGAAAAGGTGCGGAGGATTTGAAGAAAGAGCTTGAATCGGCAAATGCGAATGTTGAAAGTTTGACATCTGAGATTTCTGTTTTGAAAGAGGCTCAATGTGAGGCAGAAGAAATGAAGATTAAGGTTGAAGAGCTGCAAAAAATCATTGATGACAGGCAGATTGAGGATGAAAAAGCGGCACGTGACGCAGAATTGCGGAGCAGATTTGAAAATGCATCAGGTGGAATGGAATTTCTTAATGAGTTTACCAGAAACGGAGTTTTTGCACAGTTTGCGGAGGCTCTGGAAACAGAGGAAAACCGTGCAAAGTCTGATGCTGAGATTTTTCAGACCTTGACGGCGAATGTGGGAAATTTGTTTGTGTCGGATAACGGGATTCCCACGGTGCTGGCATCCACAACGGGTTTTGGCGCTGATTTGAGTATGGGTGATGTCCGTGAAATTATGGGACTGAGCCGGGAATAATTTTCCGCAAAAAACTATGTAATTAATTTACGCCAGATTTTTGGCAGAATGGAGTTTTTTATGGCAAATGCAATTTCAAAATTTAAAAAGTAT
>JAZRMZ010000092.1:0-13193 GCA_045647905.1 Clostridia bacterium | reverse complement strand
CGTAAGGTTCTTAAAAAGGAAAATGAATGTCTGCGAGAATTAAATGCTGATTTGAAAGAAGAAAATGAAAAGCTTAAGAAAATTATTTTGGAAACAGAATCAGATATACATATTTGTGATGGGTTGTGTCAGGGGTGCAGGCATCTGATAGAGGTTGAGGGGTATTATAATCACTACGGAGCAATGTATCCTAAATATGAGTGTAGCCTTAACCGAAAGTGTAAGGACTTTGACGATTCTGTTGATTTGAGAGAGGTTAGGAAGGTTAATTGCCCTGAATGCGGAGTTTTGTTTGAGGTGAAAGACAGTGGAAAAAAAGTAGAGTATTTAAAGGTTATATTGAAGCGAAATAAGGGACAGGGCGATCTGAAAGATACGATAGGAATAAGGACCAGAATTAACGGAAGTTTGTTTGGAAAGATTATCGAGCTTGAAACAAATGATGAAGTTGAGATTGTTTCTGCTATAAATAAAGCCATTGATTCTTTGTTGGATTAAGGGTTAGGAATTAACCATTCTTGGTCGGCGGAACTGACAGCGTCGTGCCTCCCTTGTGTAAAGGGGGGGGTGACCAATTGACGACCGGCAAGATTCAACTCCTCAGTCAGCAAAGCTGACAGCTCCCCTTACACAGAGGAGCCAAATTGGGGAGAGTTTGGAAAGAAATGTTTAATTTCTAATTTTGATTTTTTTGAGGGAAGTGGAGCAAAGTGAAAAAAATTAAGACAGGCTGTGTCTGGTACAGTGAAAATTCGGCATCAGGCTGCAGGATTATGACCGAGGCGGTATGTGCCGAGAGGGAGTGTAGCTTTTGTGAGTCGAAAAAGGCTTACAATGAGCGGATGAAGCGGTTCAAAGAGGCGCATCCGGATATGGACACAAAAAAGGTGTGCGGAAAGTGCCGTAAGCTTAAAAGTTTTGATGAATTTAATTTTAGCAGTGCAAGTAAAGACGGTCTGGAACGGTACTGCAGGGAGTGCAAGGGTGAAATGAAAAGGATGAAATGATGTTTAATGTGATTACATATCTTGTTGCGTTGTTCTCTGTGGTAGGAACAGTTGCAAACAGCTTTCAGAAGAAATGGTGCTTTTATGTCTGGATTTGTACCAACGTGTTTTGGCTTGTTTATAATATTTATTCCGGGCAATATGCACAGGCAATGCTATATTTATTTAACTTTGTGACCTGCATTGTAGGGCTAAAGAAATGGAATAAAAAGGAAAATGCGGACGGCTGAAAAGAGTTGTCCGCTGAACTCTATCTGTATTTATATAGGAAAATACTAAAAAAATAAAGAGCTGAGAGCTCTTTTAATGGGCTTGGTAAACCGCTAACTTTTCAACCATTTATATTATATGGGAGAAAAGGAGCAGAGGAATTTTTAAAGACCCTTCGACAAGCTCAGGGTGACAAACTGTGGAGGAGAGTTGAAACATGAAGAAAGGCTATTGGGTTATTCGTACATATCAGTCGGGGGCGATTGGTGAGAAAACTAAATACTGGGTATCAGGTGAGAGGCCTTCAAGGTTAAAGAGAGTTGTGTCAGCAGAAGTGAACAGACTTGAAAAAAATGAGACCTTGGCTGTTCGTTCTGCTGCACGTGTTCTCAATGCGAATTTCAAACAGGGGGATATTCTTCTGGGATTGGATTATTCGGAGGAGGGCTTGATGAAAGTTCAAGAAGGTGAGTGCGTGGATGAATATGCGAGATTTGAAGTTTATCTCAAGGCGGAACATCAGATGAAGCTGTGCCTCAGACGTGTGAAGCGTGAGTGTGAGAAACGTGGGATTGAACTGAAATACTTTGCGGCAACGTCAGATATGAGCAGTAAGACGGGTGAGCCTGTGAGAGTTCATCATCATTTGGTGATTAATCGTGAGGCGTTGGAAGTTTTTGAGGAAAAGTGGAAGCTTGGCGGTGTGCATCATTCTGTTCTGGACAACAATCCTGACAGGACGGCTATTGCTGAATATATAATCAAGCAGGTTCGGAAGATTAAGGATGCCAGGAGTTATGTCACCAGTCGGAATCTTATAAGACCTATTCCCAAGGACAGAATTGCAGTTAATGATTCGGAACTTCGGGTTCCTGCAAAAGCGGTTATTCTGCATCGTGGTGAGTTTAAGCCCGGACGGCCGCAGTATGTCAGGTATGTGCTTGCAAAGCAAGTACAACTAAGTTTGCCAGATGGGGCAAGTGAAGTCCACTTGCGTGAGTGAAGTTACTGCGTAGTGAAGTTGCACCTATTCGGTGCAGTGGCAAACTTAAATTCACTTTTGCTTGCGAAAACTTCACTGTGTTAACAACTTCACTTTGAACGGAGCGAAAAACTTCACAACGTTTATTTTGGGAGGTGAGGGGTAGTGTATGAATCTGCAGAAGCGGTTTGTCCTTATTACAGGTCGCACTCATCCAAGATAATCAGGTGCGAAGGGCGGAACAAAATAAATATTAAGAGTTGGACTGAGGCTGAAAAGCATATTCGGTCTGTTTGTGCTTCTCATCAGGAATGGAAACGGTGTCCTGTTGCTGTGAAGTTGAATAAGAAATATGGGGTGTGAGTTCGCGGGGCGAACTCGACTAAGTTTGTCCTGGTTGGACAAGTGAAGTTACTGCGT
This sequence comes from Clostridia bacterium, assembly GCA_045647905.1. Taxonomy (GTDB): domain Bacteria; phylum Bacillota; class Clostridia; order Monoglobales; family Monoglobaceae; genus SIG440. The sequence continues at coordinate 10,574 of JAZRMZ010000092.1, read as the reverse complement.
AGTGAAGTTCATAAATGAGTGAAGTTCTGCCTGAAGGCAGAGTGGCAAACTTAACTTCACTTTTGTTTGCAAAAACTTCACTGTGGAAACAACTTCACTTTGAACAAAGTGAAAAACTTTACGTAGCCTATTTGTGCATGGTGACATTTGTGACAGGAAATGTGTGCGCGCGGGTGTACGTGCGTGTGTATGTGCGCGAAATTAGAATATAATTGCGGAGCGGAGGAATCTGCTCTTTTTTTGTTTGGAAAATTTTTTTGCTTTTGTTCATAGAGAAATTTTTTTTGATTTGGTATTGTGAAGACATGAAGATTCTTCGACAGGCTCAGAATGACACCTCACCACCGCCTGTCGGCGGAGCCTCCCCTCAAGGGGAAGCCTTGGGAAAGGGGGATTCAGAGGTGGCGAAATATGATGTGTGGATTTGTGAAGAAGGGTTGCTCAAAATTTCTGCGTGGGCTCGTCAAGGACTTTCCAATGAGCAGATTGCTGAGAATATTGGTGTATCAAGAAAGACTTTTCAGGAGTGGTTGAAGAAGTTCCCGGAGCTGAAAGAGGCTGTTAAGAATAGCAAAGAGGTTGCGGATATACACGTTGAGAATGCTTTGTTTAAGAAGTGCTTGGGGTATACGGTGACTGTGAAGAAAAATATGAAAATCAGGACAGAGGGCGGTATTGAAGAAATTGTTCCTGTTGAGGAGGAGGTATATGTTTCACCTGATGTAAATGCTCAGAAGTTCTGGCTGCAGCACAGAAAGGCTGAGGACTGGGGCAAGGCTGTTGAGGAGTTGAGCCCTGAAGATGAAGGCGGAGTTGTGGAAATTCCGGGGGTGATTTCGCAGGGCGAAATCAACTAAGTTTGTCCTGATTGGACAAGTGAAGTTACTGCGTAGTGAAGTTCATAAATGAGTGAAGTTCTGCCTGAAGGCAGAGTGACAAACTTAACTTCACTTTTGCCTGCAAAAACTTCACTGTATTAACAACTTCACTTTGAACGTAGTGAAAAAATTTACCGAGAAGAAAGGATATGCAAAAAGTGAGTAAAATAATTTGGACACCACAGCCGAAACAAGCGATTTTTATGTCCCGCCCGGAGGACGAGGCTCTTTATGGTGGAGCGGCAGGGGGCGGTAAGTCGGATGCGCTTGTGATTGAAGCTCTCAGACAGGTGCATATTCCACATTACAAGGCGATTATTCTGAGAAAGACGTTCCCACAGCTGACGGAGCTTATTGAAAAGTCTCAGGGATATTATAAGGCGGTGTTTCCCAAGGCGAAGTATAACGATTCAAAGCACGTATGGACGTTTCCGTCCGGTGCAAAGATTTATTTTGGGTCTATGCAACACTCAAAAGATAAACACAATTATCAGGGTAAGGCATACGACTTTGTTGCATTTGATGAGCTGACGCATTTCACCTTTGAGGAATACAACTATTTGTTTTCACGAAACCGTCCTAACGGTGAAGGGACAAGAGCGTATATTAGATCGACTGCCAACCCCGGGGGAATAGGTCATTCCTGGGTGAAGCAACGGTTTATTACTGCGGCAAAACCTATGACGACGATAAGTGACAAGGTGATGATATTAACTCCTGAAGGTGAGACGATTGAACAGATAAAAAGAAGAATTTTTGTTCCATCATCAGTTTTTGATAATAAAAAACTTCTTGCAAATGACCCCGGATATTTGGGTAGACTTGCACAGCTTCCGAAAGCGGAGCGGGATGCTCTTCTGTATGGGGACTGGAATTCATTCTCGGGGCAGGTATTCAGCGAGTGGGTTAATGATGATGCACATTATGGGGACAGACGGAATACTCACGTTATAAACCCCTTCATCGTGCCGTCTGAGTGGAAGATTTACCGTGGGTTTGACTGGGGTTATGCAAAGCCTTTCTCGGTTGGGTGGTATGCAGTTGACTACAACAAGCGGATTTATCGCATCAGGGAGCTTTATGGTTGTACCGATACGCCTGATACGGGGGTTAAGTGGGAACCTGCGGTGATTGCAAGGAAAATCCGTGAGATTGAGGAACAGGATGATAACCTGAAGGGGAAGACCATACACGGTGTTGCTGACCCTGCTATATTTGCTGATGACAGAGGGCGTGATACTTCAATTGCGGCGGTTATGGAGCGGTCGGGGGTGTTCTTTGACAAGGGCAATCACGAGAGACTTGCCGGGAAGATGCAGATGCATAATCGCCTTCGGTTTGATGATGAGGGTTTGCCGATGTTTTATGTGTTCAACACCTGCAAACACTTCATCCGCACGGTGCCGTCTTTGGTGTATTCGGAGACTGATGTGGAGGATGTTGACACCAAGGGTGAGGACCATATATACGATGAATGCAGGTATGTTTTGATGGAATATCCTATTACGCCGAAGCCAAGGGCTAAGGATAAGATTAAAGAGTTTGACCCGCTTGAGCTTAATCAGCAGTATGGGAGTTATGATTTTTATAGGCTTTTGTAGGAAAAGGCATATCACGGCTAAGATTCTTTGACAAGCTCAGAATGACAGCCGTGGAGTTGCTCAGGGAATATAAGAAAGGAGTAGATTGATTTGACAGAGGAAGAAAAGAAATTGTTGATGCAGATGGCAATGATGGGGAAAGCCCCCTCTCAGTCGGCGGTGCCGACAGCTCCCCCCGAGGGGAGCCTTGAAGGGTCGGGCGTTGGGGGAAAAGATCCTATCGCTGCGCTCAGGATGACAGGGCAGGGCGTTGGGAGTGGACAACCCCTCTCAGACTCCTTCGGAGCCAGCTCCCCCCAGGGGGAGCCTTTGGGTGTTGGGAGTGGAAGATCCTTCGACTACGCTCAGGATGCCGGAGCGTTAAGCCGACATACCGGTGATATGTCGGTAGCGGAGGATGGCAAAACGCAAGGCGTTTTGGGTGATAAGGAGGCGAAGGGGCAAAGAACATTCGCCTACAATCTGGATGACAGCGGTACGGAAGTGGTGAAGAAAATCGGTCAGAAGGAAGTCAATGAGGCGGTTGAAATACTGATGAAGTATAAAGATGGTAAGGCCAATCTTGAAAACCGTATTGTTGATGAGGAACGTTGGTGGAAGCTGAGACATTGGGAACAGATGAACAATGCTGACGGCAGACCAAAACCTGCTTCGGCGTGGCTTTTTAATGCTGTTGTCAATAAACATGCGGATGCTATGGACAGCTTCCCTGAGCCGAATATTCTTCCCAGAGCTCTTGATGATGAAGAATCGGCCCAGACACTTTCTTCTGTTGTTCCCGTGATTATGGAGCGGAATAATTTTGAGAAGGTGTACTCCGATGAATGGTGGTATAAGCTGAAGCACGGTGTGGGATGTTACGGCGTTTTTTGGAACAATGACCTTGAAAACGGACTTGGGGATATTGAGGTGGCCAATATTGACATTCTTAATGTGTTCTGGGAGCCGGGAATCCGTGATATTCAGGACAGCAGAAATTTCTTTGTTGTTGCTTTCGCTGATGAGGATGTGTTGAAAAAACAGTATCCGCAGCTGGCAGATAAGAATATTGGCGGTAATGTGCTTGATGTGAAGGAATATATCCACGATGAAAACATTGATAAAAGTCAGAAGTGTGTTGTGGTGGATTGGTATTATAAGACATCCACGGATGTTGGAAGGTCTGTGCTCCATTACTGTAAGTTTGTGGGGGATACGGTTCTGTTTGCAACAGAGAATGAGGAACGGTACAAAGATACCGGGCTTTATGAACACGGGATGTATCCTTTTGTTTTGGATGTTATGTATCCCGAGGCGGATTCACCTGCAGGGTTTGGTGTGATTTCCATAACCCGTGATGCTCAGATGTACATAGACAAGCTTCAGCAGCTTATAATTGAAAATGCCGCATATTCTGCGACCCCGAGATATTGGATACGGAAGGACAGCGGTATTAACGAAGAAGAATTTCTTGATTTGAGAAGGACTTTGGTACACGTTGAGGGAAGCATTGACGAGGAAAAGCTGAGACGTATTGAAATGGACAGTATTCCACCGCATATTTTGAATCTTTTGCAGTTTAAGATTGACGAATTGAAGGATACCAGCTCTAATCATGATGTTTCTCAGGGGTCGCTTCCCAGCACTCAGCTGTCGGGAGCTGCCATTGCGGCGCTGCAGGAAACGGGTAACAAGAACAGCCGTGATATTATTTCGGCGTCGTATCGTTCGTATACACAGGTGGTTTATCTTGTTATTGAACTGATAAGACAGTTTTACAGTGAGCCGAGGAATTTCAGAATTACCGGAATGGGCGGTGAGCCTGAATTTGTTCGTGTGGATAATCAGGGAATTAAAGCCAATCAGAACGGGCGGAAGCCTGTGTTTGATGTGGTTGTGAAGCCTCAGAAACGGTCGGCGTATTCCAAACTTGCACAGAATGACCTTATGATTCAGATGTATCAGTTGGGGATTCTGCACCCTCAGAATGCGGATGCGGCATTGGTTGCTGTTGAGGGTATGGAGTTTGACGGCAAGGAGAAGCTGAAACAACAGCTTCAGAAGGGGCAGACAATGTATATGCAGATGCAACAGATGGGTCAGCAGATGCAGATGCAGGCAGCTCAGATGGAGAAGATGGCGATGATTATTGAGAAGTTGACGGGGGAGAGTGTAGGAAAACAACCCTCTCAGTCGCTTTCGGCGCCAGCTCTCCCGTAGGGCGAGCCTTATGTGGAAGGAGTGGTGAATAGATGTTTAAATTTATGTGGATTTTACATTGGAAAAGGGCAAATCTGAATTGGCGGAATACACGGCAGAAGCGTAAGGCTATGAGAAAAGATTTTGAAGGATATTTTCGTGTGATTGCCTCGGATTCGGTCGTGTATACGGTCTTTGGATTGTAGTAATATAGGGTTCCCGAAAAAAGAGCCAATGGCGAATTTTTTGGGAAGAAGGAGTAACCGACCGTAAAAGCGAAGGCTTTGCGGCCAGCGAAGACAAGCGGTAAGGGAGTGTTGCGACGTGATTAAATGTGTTTATGAAAAAAGTAAAAGCGGTGTCAGGTTGACGGTGAATGGTCATGCAGGTTATGCAGAACACGGACAGGATATTGTGTGCAGCGGGGTTTCGACTCTTGTTGAGACCCTTATTGCCAGGCTTATGGAACTGAATGCAAAGTTTTACTACAAGAAGGAAAGCGGAGCGGTTGAAGTGGGAATGCAGGAGGTTACATACGATGCAAATGAGGCGTTTAATTTTGCGGTTTTGGGAATGCAGTTGATTGCAACGGCTTATCCGAAAAACGTGGAACTGCAGAGGATGGAGCTTAAAATAAAAAGTTAAAGGTATCAAAAAACTATATGTTTTTGTATGGATGGGATTACGATCTCGTCCTATTTTTTTTGCAAATGGGGAAAAAAGTTTTCAAATGTTCATAGAAATTGGATTTTTGTTTGTGGTATTGTGGTATTACGAAAAGCGAGAGCTTAGGCGGAAAGGACGGTCTATATGACTAAAATTATTAATTTACAGCTGTTTGCAGAGGGGGCAGCTGCCGGGAATGCAGGGACGCCTGCGACAAGTACCGCATCAAACCCTCCGGGAAATGAATCGGGCGGTAATGATGGTTCGGGAGGAAACGACACGGCTAAGATTCTTCGACAGGCTCAGAATGACAGTCGTGACATAACTGAACCGAAAAATGGTTCCGACGCCGGGAACAACAAGACGGATGTTGACAGACAAAAGGCTTATGACGATTTTATTGCGGAGAACAAGGACCTTCATCAGGCGCATATTCAGAATATCTTTAACAAGAGATTCAAGGATGAAAAGCATAAAGATGAAACAATTGCTTCTCAGAATGAAATTCTCGGAATTATAGGTCAGAAGTACGGTATCAAGGATGGCGATATTGAAGCACTTCGCAAGGCTGTTGAACAGGATAACAGTTATATTGAGGAGGCGGCAGAACGTGAAGGGTTGACCGCTGACCAGTACCGTGAAATCACAAGGCTTCGTGCAGAAGCGGAAAGAAACCGTAAGGCGGAAGAAGCAAGACAGGCGCAGTCGGACCTTCAGAGGCAGATGGACGGTTGGTTCCGTGAGGGGGTTGTTCTCAAAGAGACATATCCCGATTTTGATTTCAGAGGAGAAATGCAGAATGTGCAGTTCAGAAGGTTGCTTCAGGCGGGGATTCCTGTGAAGATGGCTTATGAAACGGTGCATATGGAGGATATTCTCAATACTGCCCGTGAAAATGCCAAAGAAGAAGCTGTCGATAACATTCGCGGAAGACAGGGTAGACCCAGCGAAAACGGACTTAAAGGTTCGGGCGGGATTGTTCTTGGCAAAGATGTTTCAAGCATGACAAAAAAAGAAAGAAAAGAGCTTAATGAACGTGCTCGGCGCGGAGAGAAGATTGTTTTGTAAATGCAAAATCAACTCCCTCCGTCACGGCAATGCCGTGCCACCTCCCTCTTCGAGGGAGGCTTGCGAAAAGCCGAGAGAATAAGACAAGGGAGGAGAAAAAATATGAAAAATACTTTTGATTTGAGAGCAATTGCACTTGCGTTAAATTTGCAGTTGTTTGCAGAATTAAACCCCAATACCACCGACTCGAGCGGTTTGTCGGCGGAAATGAAAACCCATTATCAGAATACACTTATTGATATTGCGGGACCGAAGCTGGTTCACGCACAGTTTGGTCAGAAAAAGCCCATTCCCAAGGGCAGCGGCAAGACTACCGAATTCAGAAAGTACAGTCCGCTTCCCAAACTGACGGAACCTCTCAAAGAAGGTGTTACTCCTGTGGGTCAGTCCATGGACGTTACAACTTTGACTGCTACGGTTAAGCAGTACGGCGGTTATGTTACCGTTACAGACGTGCTTCAGCTCACAGCTATTGACAACAATATTGTTGAGGCCACCGAGCTTATCGGTGATCAGGCAGGGGAAACCCTTGATACTATTGTCAGGGATATAATCAATGCCGGCACCAATGTTCAGTACGGTGATGATCCCACGGTTACGGCTCGCCATCTTCTGGTTGGCGGTGAGGCAGATGGTAATAACTATCTGACTGTTCGTGCAATCAAGCTTGCGGCAAACACCCTCAAACGTCAGAATACAAAGAAGTATGATAATTCCTTTGTGGCGATTATTCATCCTGATTCGCATTTTGACCTGACGGATGACCCCCACTGGGAAAACGTGAAGACATATTGTGACCCTGATGATATGTATGAGGGCGAAATCGGCAGAATTCACGGTGTTCGTTTTGTGGAGAGCACCGAGGCGAAGGTATTCCATGCTGAAGATTTGTCTGTGGATTCGAGAAATCTGACTGTGAAGAGTGTTTCGGGTGTTACCGTTACAATCAACGAGTCGTTGACTGCTGATGATATTGCAAAGCTTTCTCGTGGCAGAAAGGTGCTTATCGGAGCGGCGATTTATACTGTTGTTTCGGCAACGGCAAACACTTTGACACTTGATGTTGCCCCTGTAAGTGCATCGGCGGGTACAGTTGTTTATCCCGGTGAAGCAGGTGCGGAAGGCAGAGATGTTTATTCAACACTTGTTCTGGGTGCAAACGCCTACGGTGTTACCGATATTGAAGGCGGCGGCCTTCGTCACATTGTGAAACAGTTGGGAAGCGGCGGCACTGCCGATCCTCTTGACCAGAGAGCAACTGTTGGCTGGAAGGCTATGCAGACGGCTGTACGTCTTGTTGAGCAGTATATGGTTCGTATCGAGACAACTTCGACTTTGGAGTTTGGGGCGAACTAAGCAAGCACGATGTGTGAAAATAACTCCCTCAGTCACCTGAAGGTGACAGCTCCCTCAGAGAGGGAGCCTTGGGGAGAAAGGATGTGAAAAAATGGCTAAAGTGAAAGAAGAAAAGATTTTGCAGGCTAATGAAGCTCCTGCAGAAGGTAATCTTACAGAAAGATCCTTCGACTCCGCTCAGGATGACAAAAAGGCGGAGGATGCGAATGCAGAAAACCCCTCTCAGTCTCCTTCGGAGACAGCTCTCCCCGGGGAGAGCCCTACTACATCATTTGGAAATACTGAACTCAAGGCCGGACCGCCGACGATGGCGGAGCTTATTGCGGCAGAAAAGAAGCGTATGGAGGAATATGTCACCATTGAGCTTCTTAAAGATGACGACAAGTACAAAGATGATGTATATGTCAGCGTTAATGGTGCGAACTGTCTTGTTCAGCGTGGAGTTCCTGTGAGAATCAAACGTAAGTTTGCAATGGAACTTGCAAAGTCACAGCATGAAGACCAGAGAACGGCGGCAAGAATAGCTTTGCTTGCTGAAAAATAAAATTGAAACTCTGTGTTCGCATTCCTAACGTGCGGACAGTTTTCAGGGGTTCGCCCTTTGGACTTTGGGGCGGACAGTTAGCGGCACAGGTGAATTGAGATGCTTCTCAGTTTTCTGTGCCGTTTTTTGTAAAATTGATATGATTCAGAGGAACAATCCCCTCGCCACTTCGTGGCCCTCTCCCCTTTACACAAGGGGCGCTGTGAATCGAAAGGATGTGATTGAATGATTAAGGTTTTTGTTGACGGGAATGAAATAAAACAAAGCGAAAAAAACGGCGGTGTGTGCGGTGAGCATAACAGCACCGAAATGTTACTGTCCTTTGGTGAGGACTGGGCCGGATATATTAAGAAAGTTGTTTTTTATAATACGTTGGGTTTTAACCCGGTGACGGTGTTGCTGACGGATGGGGTTAAGGTGGATAATACTTCGGTCAGCTCCGACAATCCCTCCACCGCTGAAGCGGTCCCCCTCCCTTTACACAAGGGAGGCGATACGGGAAGTCAAGGGGAGTCGATGATAAGTGAAGTGTATAAAATTAAGATTCCGGGAGAGGCTTTGGAATTTGAAGGGAAGGCTGAGTATGTTGTTGTGGGAACTGTTTTGGAAAGTGCCGACGGTGAGGAGACGGAGATTGTGGCGTCTCGAAAAAAGAGTGTGGTCGGCAGTATCAGAGTCAGATATGCGCCATCGGGTGAAAGCGAAGCAATTCCTGAGGAGGTCAGTGCCACAATTGCGGAACAGCTTCAAGCTGAGGCAGAACGGGTTCAGTCTAAGGCTGATGAGGTGACGGAGCTTGTTGCTTTGACACCGTATATTGATGAAACTACGGGAACGTGGTTTGTGTTTGATGCGGTGAGTGGTGTGTATAAAGACAGCGGAGTTCAGGTTCAGACAATATTTACTGTAAATTTTAATCGGATAGGGTTTGATGAATTTACATCAGATAAAACATTTGACGAAATTTGCGAAGCCCTTGATGCAGGCAAAACGGTGATAGGAAAACAGGACGGTTACTTTTCACAGCTTATCTGGCGTAATGATAATATTGAAATTATGTTTGTGGAAACCCAATATGGCGGCAGACATATTATATATGACATGATTCCGGATTTATACGATGATAACTCGGGAATGCAGCTGGTATACGCAATTACGTATGATCCTGCCTCAAAAGACGATATTTATATAGCTGAAAACAGAGTAAAACTGTACACAGATGCGGCTGAATCCAGAGCAAAAGCATATACGGATGGGGCTAAAATCGAAGCAAAGGCATATGCGGATGCGGCTAAAATCGAAGCAAAGGCATATGCGGATGCGGCTGTTGTCGAAAAAACAAAGCCGTTTATAGTTACCATTACCGATTTGGAAAGCGGGGATTTTGCAGCATCGGATAAAAAAGTCGGAGAAATATATGCGGCATACCAAGAGGGAAAGGAAATAATCGGTGTACACGGAGCATATATCTTGCGCTTCATAAGTGCAATTGAGACCGAGTGTTTGTTTGCAGAGGTTACCCTTGACGGAAAACATGTAATATACGATGTTTTTGATAACGGTGATAACGAGGGTAATGTCGCAGTGTACACTTTTGATTATGCAACGAAAACGTATGTTGACAACGCTATTGAAGAGCTTCAGGAAAGCGGTGGTTCGGGAGAACAAGAAATATTTATAGTAACTTGTCAAGCAAGTTATATAGATGAAACAACAAATGTGGCATATCCGTTGACAGTCGATAAATCTATTGAGGAAATCCTAACTGCAATTAATGAAGGCAAAAGCATACGTGCCGTTATGTTTAAAGATGGTTCTGACTATTTTTTATCTTCAACTACATATAGGACAATGCAACGTACATACACGGAGTATGATTGGGATAGTGGGGAAGATATAAAAGTACCTTGTGATAGTGTATGCTTTAGCTTTAGAGAACCTGACAGCGCCACTGTTTATGAATGGATATTTACCATAGAGAATGCTAATATTGGTGGTTTTTGGGAGGTTAATGTTTCAGAGCTTGCGGATAAAACATATGTTGACAATGCTGTTCAAGACGCGACCCCTGTAAAAGGCGTTGACTACTGGACGGAAGAAGATAAAGCGGAAATCAAAACGTACGTTGAAGACGCTATCTTGGGAGGTGCATGGTAATGGCAACGGTAAAGGAAAAAATGACTGCGATTGCTGACGCTATACGAGTTGAGACCGGCGGAACTGACCCGTTGACACTTGATGGGATGGCAGCAGAGATACCGAAGGTGTATGAGAAGGGCAAGT
>JAZRMZ010000091.1:0-17038 GCA_045647905.1 Clostridia bacterium | reverse complement strand
TTTATGCCCTCGTCCATATACACAACTATTATTCAACCTCAATCAATCCATAATCACCGTCTTTACGCTTATAAACAATGTTCAAATCGTTTGTTGCAGCGTGACGGAAAATATAAAAATCATGGTCAAGCATATTCATCTGAAGAACAGCTTCCTCTGCCGTCATTGGCTTTGAATCCACTTTCTTTTTCTTGATAATATTAAAATCTTTGTCATCATTCGGAATATCCTCAGCCACCTCAACAACGGAATCATAATCTTCAATTGCAGGCTGACGCAAATGTTTTGCAAGCTTTGTCTTGTTTTTTCTTATCTGACGGTCAAGTTTTGACATACACAAATCGGCAGCAACAATCAAATCCTTGTTTTTTGCCTCCGCTCTGAACACAAACCCCTTGTTTATGAATGTAATTTCAATTGAGATTTCACCCTTTTGTTCGGAAATCAGAATTTTGCAATCCAGCTCTGAATCAAAAAACTTGTCAAGTTTTTTGATCTTGCCCATCAATTTTTCTTTTCTGCTGTCCGACAACTCAACTTTTCTGCAAATTACGTTATACTTCATACCACTTGCCTCCGTTCCGATAAACTTTTAAAAAAACAGATTACTGTTTTCTTACATTTATTATACAACAGTTTTGTTTAAATTGCAAGTATTTTGAAAATTATTCTCACAGAAATTGGTTATTTTCATCAAGTGTAAATTGTGTCAATATCACAAACCACGTTAAATCTTTCGTCCAGCGCCTTAACATTTTTGTCAATTTGACTTTTCAAACCGCCGACATCGTTGAAGTCAGCAGGAACTTCAATATCAAATATAAGATTTATATTCTGATTTCCGTCAACAATTCTGAAATCATGAATATTCATTCTTTCATCAATCGCTTTGACAATACTCTGAACCTGAACTTTTGTTATTGCAGTATATTCACAATCAACAGAAATAGGATCCATATGAATCACTATATGAAGTCCAAGTTCTTCGCTTATTTTATGTTCAAGTGCATCAATAACTTCATGTATTTCAACAATATTGCAATTGTCCGGAACTTCAGCGTGTACCGAAGCAAGAACTCTGCCCGGACCATAATCATGAACAATCAGGTCGTGTACACCAACAACCCCCTCTGCACCCAACACCATATTACGTATTTTGGCAGTCATTTCAGGGTCGGGGGTAGTTCCCAGGAGCAAACCGATTGTGTCCATTGTCAAGCCGAAACCTGCATAAATAATCAACAACGACACCAGCGTTCCCACAATTCCGTCCAGAACGGGAATATCAACAAAATATCCCACAACTGCTGTCAGAATAACAGCAAATGTTGCAAAAACATCGTTCAGATTATCCTTCGCCGCCGCCAGAAGCACAGAGGCATCAATTGTTTTGCCCATTTTTTTGTTATAAGCATACATCCACAGTTTCATCGGCAAAGATATGCACAAAAAGGCAATCATTGGAGGCGCCATGGTTACGCTTTCGGGCTTAAAAATCTTTTCGGCAGACCCCTGAAAAAGTTCAACACCCACAAGCAAAATTATAAAGGAAACAATCAACGATGAAATATATTCAATTCGTCCATGGCCAAAGGGATGCTCTTTGTCAGGCTTCTTCTGGCTCATTTTTGCACCAATAATTGTAACAAGGGATGAACCGGTGTCGGAGAGATTATTGAACGCATCAGAAATAACAGCTATACTGTTCATCAATGTGCCTATGGTCAACTTCAACGCAAAAAGCAACAGATTGCAAACAATACCAATGCCTCCGGCAAGCAAACAAATCCTCGCCCGATTTTCAGCCAATGTTACATCTCCACCCTTGGAGACTTTTTTCATCAAATACTTAGTCAAGAAGTATTACCTCCCGTTAGTTTACTTTTTTTACCGAATCACCGCCCAGAATATTTTCAAGAGCAGCAATACATTTGTCATTTTTCAGCCACCATGATTTTGGGGCCTGCAATGTCTCTTTTGTATCCTCATAATAAATCAGAACAGGTACACTTCCGTTATTTCCCGAAAGAACTGTTTTCACCGTCTCAAACTTATCTTTATCCAAAGAATTCAGCTTCAGATAAAGCTTCTTGAAATCGGGTACAGACGTTTCAAGAATTTCAACATTTTCCAGCCGGATTTTGGGCGGTTTGTCCTCCTGAATATCCAGATTCCCCTGAAGAATACAAAAATTCTCCTCCCTAAGAAGGCTGTCGAAGCGTTTTACCTGTGACGGAAAAACAAGAACTTCAATATCTCCCGTCAAATCCTCAAAGGTCACATACAGCATCAAATCGCCCCGTTTGGTCAGCTGTTCTTTTCGTTTTGATACCATTCCCGCAATCTTCACCTTTGAGTCCGTCTCAAACTTATTACCTTCATTTTCAGAAATTTCAAGAACATTGGTGCTTGAATTGTTGTTAATAACAGTTTCAAGCCCGTCAAGGGGATGCCCTGAAACATAAACTCCCATATATTCTTTTTCGGCATTCAGAAGTTCCTTTCGTGGAAGTTCGGGAATGTCGGGAAAATCATCCTCAATCACCGATGCTTCATCATCAAACATCCCAAAAAAGTCAAGCTGACCTTCAACAGAATTTTTCTGTTCCCTCACCGCAGATTCAATGACGCTTTCATAAACGCTCAGCAAGACCGACCGGTTGATTTTCAGGCTGTCAAATGCGCCGCCCTTTATCAAGGATTCCACAAGCCTTTTATTCAGCTTTTTATCTGCCATTCTTCCGCAGAAATCCCTGAAGGAAACAAACTCACCATTTTCCTCCCTTTCATTAACCATATCATTAATGAAAGCCGAACCCACATTCTTAATTGCCGCAAGCCCAAAGCGTATGTCCTTTCCGTCAGGAACAAAGCTGGTATAACTTTTGTTTACATCCGGCGGAAGCATCTTTATGCCCAACTTCTTTGCCTCATTTATATGCTTTGTTATCTTTGTTGAATTCCCCAGAACACTGGTCAGAAGTGCGGCATAAAACTCCGTTGGATAATGACATTTGAGCCACGCCGTCTGATAGGACACAAACGCATAAGCCGCCGCATGTGACTTGTTGAATGCGTATTTTGCAAAGTCCATCATTTCATCAAAAATGGACACCGCAATCTTTTCATCAATTCCAAGGCTGATGGCACCTGCAACTTCCACCGCTCCGGTCTCATCCTTGACGCCATAAACAAAGTTTTTTCTTTCCTGCTCCATAACATCGGTTTTCTTTTTCGACATTGCACGGCGCACCAGATCTGCACGTCCAAGAGAATATCCGCCCAGCTCACGCACAATCTGCATAACCTGTTCCTGATATACAATACAGCCGTATGTTACGTTGAGAATAGGTTCAAGAAGAGGGTGCTTATATTTTATGTTTCCGCTGTTTTTGTTTGCAATATATTGGGGTATGGAATCCATGGGTCCCGGTCTGTAAAGAGAAATCCCCGCAATAATATCTTCTATGGAATTGGGCTTCAGTTCCTTCATAAACTCCTTCATGCCGCCGCTTTCAAGCTGAAAAACGCCATCGGTCTCGCCCCTTGAAATCAGTTCAAAGGTCTCACGGTCCGACATATCCACCTCATCCATATTTATGTCAATTCCGTGCATCAGCTTGATATTATTCACAGCATCACGAATTACCGTAAGTGTCCTCAGCCCAAGAAAGTCCATCTTCAAAAGACCCAGACGCTCTATTGTTGTCATTGTGAACTGGGTTGTGATTACATCATCATTCCTTGACAAGGGAACATAAGTCTGGACTGGCTCACGGGTAATTACCACACCCGCCGCATGGGTTGAAGTATGCCTTGGGAGCCCCTCAAACTCCGATGATACATCAATCAGCCGCTTAACCTGAGGGTCTGCATCATACATATTTTTCAGCTGCTTGTTTTCATCCAAAGCACGCTCAATTGTCATATTAAGTTCATTTGGAATCTGCTTTGCAACGCTGTCAACAAAGCTCAGGGGCATATCAAGAGCCCTGCCCGTATCACGAATCGCAAGCTTTGCCGCCATTGTACCAAAGGTTACAATCTGTGCCACCTTGTCACTTCCGTATTTTCTGTTCACATAATCAATAACTTCGCCTCGTCGTTCATAGCAGAAGTCAATATCAATATCCGGCATCGTAACACGTTCAGGATTCAAAAAACGCTCAAAAATAAGCTCATACTTTATGGGGTCAATATTGGTTATTTCCAGACAGTAGGAAACAATGCTTCCTGCGGCACTGCCTCTGCCCGGCCCCACCATAATTCCGTTTTCGCGGGCAAAATGAATAAAATCCCATACAATGAGAAAATAATCAACATAGCCCATGGACTCAATTGTTTTAAGCTCATATTCCAGTCTGTCCTTTAACGCCGAATCAGCGTCGGGGTATCGCCTTTCAAACCCCTGACGGCACAATTCACGCAAATATTCAGGAGAGGTATACCCTTCAGGTAAATCAAATTTCGGAAGATGCAGTTTCCCGAATTCAATGTCAACTTCGCACATATCGGCAATTTTTTGGGTATTTTCAAGAGCTTCGGGAATATAATCAAAAAGCTCCCTCATCTCCGCCTCCGACTTCACAAACATCTCTGCCGTTGACATCTTCATACGGTCTTCGGAATTGACGGTTTTTCCCATCTGAATACACATCAGAATATCCTGATATTCCGCATCCTCACGTTTTGCGTAGTGAATATCGTTGGTTGCAACAATGCCAAGGTCAAGCTCACGTGCAAGCCGAACAAGCTCACGGTTGAGCATTTTCTGTTCAAAAATGCCGTGATCCTGAATCTCTATAAAATAATTCTCCTTGCCAAAAATATCAACAAACTCCTGTGCCGATTCCTTTGCCCCGTCATAATCGCTGCTCAGAATTTTTTTCGACAAAACACCAAGCATACAGGCGCTGAGCGCAATTATGCCTTCGCTGTTTTCACGAAGAACCTCCATATCTATACGAGGCTTGTAATAAAAACCCTCAACATATCCGATTGAAACAATGTTCATCAGGTTTTTATAGCCCTGATTATTCTTTGCAAGCAAAATAAGATGCGAGCTTCGTGAATCCAGTTCATGAACCTTGTCATTTCGGGTTCGTGCCGCAACATAAACTTCGCACCCAAGCACCGGCTTGATTCCGATGCTTTTTGCATATTCATAAAAATCTATAACACCAAACATACATCCATGGTCTGTTATTGCCATGGCAGTCTGCCCCTGCTCCTTTGCACGGTCAAGAATCTTTTTTATTGTTCCCTCGCCGTCAAGAAGACTGTATGCGGTATGTGTATGTAAATGAGCAAATGCCAATGCATTTCACTCCCTTTCGCAACAAAATTTTCAGCCTGTTTACAATTCTTCCGCAATATCAAGAATTTTTTTCAGTCTGTGATTGACCCCCGATTTTGAAAGAGGCGGCGTCAGCTGTTTTCCCAACTGGTCAAGGCTCAAATCCTTGTTGTCACGTCTGAGAATTGCAACCTCCCTCAGGTCTTCATCAAGATTATCCAGTCCCATTTTTTCATCAATCTTTTCAATTGCTCTGATTTGACGTATTGCGGCTGTAATAACTTTATCCATATTTGCCGTCTCGCCGTTTGATGTCCTTGTTATATCATTGCGCACTTCACGCTCAATTTTCACGTTCAGAACCTCCATCTGGGAGCTGAACGCCCCCATATGAGCAAGGGCATCGCATATAATATCGCTGTTTTTGCTGTACAAAACAAAGGAACTCTTTTTCTCAACCGTTCTGAATCCGAGATTCATGGAGTCCAGCAATTTTTTGAATCCGTCACAAATTCTTTTGCTTGGTGTAACAAATTCCATATTATAGTTTTTATTGGGGTCAACAATTGTTCCTCCCCCAAAAAAGGCGCCTCTCAAAAAAGCATCACGGCAACATTCGTTGTTCATTACGTCTTCTCTGATTCCATCCTTTGACTTTTCATATTCAATAATAATTTCAAAAAATTTTTTATCGGTCAAAACACAAAAATAACTGCACTTTGCTGTTTCAACCTCAACTGAAACACCAAGACACTTTTTTGCAAGACCGGCAAAACGCTCAATTGACTCACGGCTTTCAAGAGCAACCCGAACCTCCGTACCCCTGAACCTGCCTGCAAACATAAGAATACCCATCATTTCAGCTTCACAACAGCAAACGCCCTCCGTTTCCTGCTTGCAAAGATATTCTTTTGTTTTCTGAGAAAACGATTTCAATCCGAATCACCCCTTTTGTCAACAAGTTTAAAATTCTCCAACCATCTTCACTTCCGGTTCAAGCATCACGCCAAATTTCTCAAAAACAACCTTCTGCACATATTCAATCAAATCCAGAACATCCCTCGCCGTTGCATTGCCTGTGTTGATAATAAATCCGGCGTGTTTTTCCGAAACTTGTGCTCCGCCAATGGAATGACCCTTGAGCTGAGACTGTTCAATAAGCCCTCCTGCAAAATATCCCACCGGCCGTTTGAATGTACTGCCTGCACTGGGTTTATCAAGGGGTTGCTTTGTAACACGGCGGTTTGTGTAATCCGCAATCCTTGCCTTGATGTCCTCCTTATTATCCTCTTTCAGCTTCAAACGACATCCGAGAATAATAAAATCATTTTTTGAAAACACACTTGACCGATAACCAAATTCACATTCCTCACAGGAAAGTTCAAAAACTTCTCCCGATGTATTCATATATCTTACAGAAGCCACAACTTCTTTCAATTCATGTTCATACGCACCCGCATTCATATAAATTGCGCCGCCCATACTTCCCGGTATTCCCGATGCAAATTCAAGACCCGAAAGTCCTGCCGCAAGAGCTGCATTTGACACCCTTGACAGCACCGCTCCCGATTCTGCATAAATTGCGTCACCTTCCACCTGGATTCTGTCCATTTTTTTGCATAAACAAACAACAGCACCCCGAATCCCTTTATCGCCCACAAGAAGATTGGACCCGTTTCCCAAAATAAACAAGGGCATCTTTTCACGTTCTATCACCTTGAGCAGCCTGGATAGCTGTTCTTCACTTTCGGGCATCAAAAACCAATCGGCACAACCGCCAACCTTAAAGGTTGTGTGATTGCACATAGGTTCATTTTCAAGAACATTTTCTTTTTCCAGAATACTTTCAAAAATTTCGCGCATATCCATATTGCCTTTCTTTAACCCTAAAATTCAAAAACTCTGTTTTTCTTTTCTGATAAATATTTTATGAATCTTTCGGCATTTAAATTCATAATCCCGTCTTCAGGGAATCCCACTTCCTCCAACATATCAACCGCCTTGGGGACAAGACCGATTTCACCCATAAAATGTGCATCCGAATTAACAACAACAGACGCACCGTATTTTTTGCACGCCACCGCAATTTCCCGACAACGCTCAATATTCTGCGGCCTTGACAAAAACGAATGATTATTGATTTCAATACACACATTCCTTTCCTTTGCAAAAGGAATAACTTTGTCAACATCAAACAGATAATCAGGTGAACCGCAATGCCCCAGAACATCCACATTGGGATTTTTCATAACATTCAACCATGTTTCGGTGTGGTCACCGCCCGCTTCTTCGTTATATGTCACATTATGAATGGATGCAATCACAATATCCATACCCGCAATCACACTTGGCGGCAAATCAAGGTCTCCGTTTTTGTTGACAACATTTGCCTCCGTTCCGCACAGCAGCTTCACTCCCTCAATTGTTCTGGGGGTTATGGCTTTGAAGTACAAAAAGTGCCACAAATGTGGTGAATCGGGCATGGTCGGTCCGTGATTTGTCATGGCAATCAATTCAAGCCCTTTATCCCGTGCTGCACACATGTTTTCATACAGAGAGCTGTATGCATGGGCGCTGGCATTTGTATGGGTATGTATATCTGTCAGAATCTTCATAAAAAAACTTCCTCTTTTCCTTTTACGCCTATTCTTCGCCCATCTGCTCCATCAATCTGTTATTCAGTTCTTCAGCCGCATTATAACCCATTCTGCGCTGACGATTGTTCATGGCGGCAATTTCAAAGATTACGGCAAGATTTCTGCCGGGGCGGATGGGAATTGTCAAAGACGGCACCTGTATGCCCAGAATCTCCGTAAAGTTGTCAACAAGTCCCAGTCTGTCATACTGCTTGCCCTTTTGCCATGCTTCAAGCTGAATAACAAGGTCAATCTTTTCAGTATCCTTTACTGCACCCATACCAAAAATCTTTTTAACGTCTATAATACCAATACCTCTCATTTCAATGAAATGACGAATAATCTCAGGAGAACTTCCCACAAGGGTCTTTGAGGAAACTCGTCTGATTTCAACGGCATCGTCAGCCACAAGACGATGACCTCTTTTCATCAATTCAACAGCCGCTTCACTTTTACCAATTCCGCTCTCACCTAAAATAAGAATACCTTCGCCATATACTTCAACCAAAACACCGTGACGGGTAATTCTTGGCGCAAGCTCTATGTTCAGGAAAGCAATCAAAGCACTCATAAAACTTGAAGTTCCCAAAGCTGTCCGCAAAATGTTGACTTCATATTTTTTTGCAATCTCAAGAATATCCTGTTCAATTTCCATTTCACGGGTATACACAATCACAGGAATTTTTTTGCTGAAAAAGTCATCCATCCGCTTTATACGTTCCTCGCCTGAAAGGGATTTGAGATAGGTGTTTTCAACCATTCCCATTACCTGAATCCGTCTGGGGTCAAAATAATCAAAAAAACCCGCAATCTGAAGCCCCGGACGGTTAATATCAGTTGTTTCAATAAGAACATCAGCATTGGGAACATAAACCTCCTCAAGCTTCAATTCATCAATAATTTTGCTCAGTTTAACTGTAAAGTCCTGCATAAAATCCACTCCCGAAAATCATTATTGCGCAAGCCTTATAAAATGCTCACAAGTTTCCAATATAAGTATAACACATTTTATATTTTTTGCAAATAGATATATTAAATTTTATCAAATAAATATTTAATTTTTTTCTTGACTTTTTAAATGTTTTGTGTTATTATCTTTTAGTGGTTGAAATATGGTCCGGTAGTTCAGTTGGTTAGAATGCCAGCCTGTCACGCTGGAGGTCGTGGGTTCGAGCCCCATCCGGATCGCCACTATGCTGCCTTAGCTCAGTAGGTAGAGCGCATCCTTGGTAAGGATGAGGTCGGCAGTTCGACTCTGCTAGGTAGCTCCAAAAATCCGTACACAATAGTGTGCGGATTTTTTGTATTATAGAAAATTACGTATCTTCTATAATACAGAAAAAATATAAATTAAATTGTCCGTGCAAAATTTTCGTCCATTGCTTGATACGCACATGGACGAAAAGGCACTTTTTTTATATTCATTTAAAGCAAATCCGCAAGATGGGGTCTGAGCTTTTTAAATAGTGTATTTCCAACAATCAGCAAAACTCCGACAACAACCCAGAAATATACCGTAAGCAACGGGCTTTCCCAAAATCCGATTCCGTAAACAAAGGTTTCACGATAGCCCTCGGTTATATAATAAAATGGATTGAACTTCAATATAAATTCCAAAGTTGGATTTGCAAGGTCATTGATGTTCCAGAAAAGTGGCGTAATCCAGAATCCGAACTGAACAAGAACCCCAACAACATTGTTTGTATCTCTCGCAAAAACCGTCAGAGTGGATGTGATTCTGCCAAGTGCAAGAGTAAGCGCCAACGCCGCCACCATATAATAAATAACCTGAAAATGAAGCCAGCTTGGAGCCTGACCGCAGACAAAGGTAACCACAAACAACAAAAACAAAAAGAAAAGATGCACAAAGAATGCCGAAACAATCCTGACAGCAGGGAGAATTTCGATTCTGAACACAACCTTTTTCACAAGATACGAATAGTCAATAAGTACACCCGTTGCTCCACCCCACGCTTCGGAGATAAAAAACCACGGAATTATACCCGAAACAAGCCACAAAACATAGGGTACTCCCGCAACATCGCTGTTGCCAAATGCAACCTGAAACACAAACCAGTATATCAGAATTGTTATAACAGGGCTGACAAACGCCCAGATTATACCCAGTGCAGAGCCTGCATATTTTGATTTAAAGTCATTCTTTGCCAATGATAACAGCATAATTTTTCACCTTTCTTGTTTTATTGGTTTCCAATCTTCCAACCCGGACTTGATTGCCGTCATCATTCGGGTTTTGAAGTGGTGGTCTTTCTCATTTCTTTCGTTAATAAAGTCTTTCATTTCCTGACGCTTTGAAACGCCGTCCATGGGGCACGGGTTATGAACAATGGGAATATTTTCCCTTTTGGCAAAACCCTTTATATCCCCTTCTGCCACATATATGAGAGGCCGTATCACCTTCATATCCGTTCGTGACAAATATGTAACCGGTGAAAAGCAGTTGAGCCGTCCTTCATAAAAAAGTGACAGAAAAAATGTTTCAATAACGTCCTCGTTATGATGTCCCAGCGCAACCTTGTTGCATCCATTTGCTTTTGCAAGGTCATTCACGCCGCCACGACGCATTTTTGCACACAACGAACATGGATTCTTTTCCTTTCTCACTTCAAAAAGAATTTCGGCAATATCGGTGTTTTTCACAACATATTCAACGCCAATTTCATCACACAGAGCCTTTACAGGAGAATAATCCACTCCCTCAAAACCCATATTCAGGGTGACTCCCATAACCTCATATGGAACTTCGGAAAATCTTCTGTATGCCGCCAATGCACAAAGGAGGGCAAGACTGTCCTTTCCTCCCGAAACCCCCACGGCAATTTTATCTCCGGCTTCAATCATATTATAATCCTGAATGGCACGGCGCATTCCGCTTAAAATTCTTCGCATAAAATAAATTCCTTTTTATTCTTCAATAGTCAGTTTTGCAAGAGCACGGCTTCTGTGGCTGATTGAGTTTTTCACTTCCGCAGGCAGTTCAGCCATGGCTTTGCCAAATTGCTCAACATAAAAAATCGGATCATAGCCAAAACCGTTTTCTCCGTGCTTTTCGGTGAGGATAATTCCCTCACATTCGCCCCGGAATGTAACCGGAGCACGGTTTGGATAAGCAACAGCAATAACGCATACAAAACGCGCCGTACGCTTTTCCCGCTCCACACCCTTTAGTTCATCAAGAAGTTTTTGAATATTTTCCTCATCCGTGGCTTTTTCCCCTGCATAACGTGCAGTATAAAGTCCCGGGGCGCCGTCGAGGGCGTCAACACACAAACCGCTGTCATCCGCAATGCAAGGAAGACCTGATGCCTCCATAACCGAAACAGCTTTTTTTATTGCATTTTCCTCAAAGGTTTTGCCGTCTTCAATCACATCAAGGTCAGCAAAGCCCGCCTCGTCCTGAGTCACCAACGTGATTCTGTCGCCAAGAATCGCCTGCATTTCCTGTGCCTTGTGGCGATTCTTGCTTGCAAGTATAAGTTTCATATATGTTCTCCTTTTCAATTTGTTATTTCCGAAAATTTATATACTTTTAAGAAATTCAGTTCGACAAAAAAATACCCGTCTTTTATTTTACAAACTTCCTTTTGTTAAAATGTCTATATTATTTATACCATATTTTTTTGTTGTTGTAAATATTGATAGTTGCAAAATTTTAAATTTTATGCTATACTAATGAAGATATGTCGAAAAAAGGAAAATGCAAGTTAAATTTTTAACAATTTCAAAAAAAGACTTGTATATTTCGGAAATCTTTGGTAAAATATAATTAATATATAATATTTTTTACAATATGGAGGTAATCTATTATGTCAGTAAAAGTTGCTATTAACGGTTTTGGTCGTATCGGACGTCTTGCATTCCGTCAGATGTTCGGTGCAGAAGGTTATGAGGTAGTTGCAATCAACGACCTTACAGATCCCAAGATGCTTGCTCATCTTCTCAAGTATGACTCATCACAGGGCAGATACGACGGTCACACTGTTGTTGCAGGCGAAGACAGCATCACAGTTGACGGAAAAGAAATCAAGATTTACGCAATCAAGGACGCAAAAGAATGTCCCTGGGGCGCTCTCGAAGTAGACGTTGTTCTTGAATGTACAGGTTTCTACTGCTCAAAGGAAAAGTCACAGGCTCACATTGATGCAGGTGCAAAGAAGGTTGTTATTTCTGCTCCCGCAGGCAACGACCTCAAAACAATCGTATTCTCAGTAAACGAAGATACACTCACAGCTGATGACACAATCATCTCTGCTGCATCATGTACAACAAACTGCCTTGCTCCCATGGCAAAAACTCTTAACGACTATGCTCCCATCCAGAGCGGTATCATGGCAACAATCCATGCATACACAGGCGACCAGATGATTCTTGACGGTCCTCACAGAAAGGGCGACCTCAGACGTGCAAGAGCAGGCGCTGTTAACATCGTTCCCAACTCAACAGGTGCTGCAAAGGCTATCGGTCTTGTTATCCCTGAACTCAACGGCAAGCTCATCGGTGCTGCACAGAGAGTTCCTGTTCCCACAGGTTCAACAACAATCCTTACAGCAGTTGTTAAGGGCAAGGACATCACAAAGGAAGGCATCAACGCAGCTATGAAGGCAGCAGCTTCTGCTTCATTCGGCTACAACGAAGACGAAATCGTGTCTTCTGACATCGTTGGTATCACATACGGCTCACTCTTCGATGCAACACAGACAATGGTTGCAAAGATTTCTGACGACCTTTATGAAGTTCAGGTTGTTTCATGGTACGCCAACGAAAACTCATACACAAGCCAGATGGTTAGAACAATCAAATACTTCGCAGAAATCTAAGATTTATACGAAGCTAATTAAAGAGAGGACTTTTGCTCACCGCAAAAGTCCTCTTTTTTTGTTGGTTCTTTAACAAATATTTGAATAAAAGATGCTTCACCGATTGCTCAGCATGACTGTGGCTGAGGGCTTAGTCACCCTGAGCGTAGCCGAAGGGTCTTCTTGAAAGGCTTTGTCCCAATGTTTACTAAATCAGCATAAATATAAGCGGAATTGTCAGACAGGACAAAAGATGCGAAATAACCGCCATTCCTGCCGCAACAGTTGTATCCTTGCCGTAAGCGCTGGGAATCACAATTGTATTCAAACCAAGGGGCATTGCCAGCGAACAAAGGGCACAAACAAAAACCGTTTCACTAAGCGGAACAAACTTTGCAACAGCAATAAACACCAACGGAAAAACAATCAGTCTGACTATTGCAACAACATATGTGCGAACATCAGAAAAAGTCTTTTTAAAGCTTATTGTGGAAACCGTAATACCCGTCAAAAGCATGGCAATGGGCGACATACAATCTCCCGAAGTTTTCACCACCGATTTCAGCCACACAGGCAGCGGAATCTGTAATATACCTATAATCATACCAATTATCATCCCCACAAACATGGGATTCAAAAACGCCTTTAATCTTGTTTTAAAATTCTTTTTTTCTCCTGCATTGGCAATCAGCAGTTCAGGCACACCCCAAAGATAAATCAAGACCCAAAGTGGAAGAGTGAAAATCAGATAGTCCATAAACATTTCGGGAAACAAAACACTTACCACCGCATTGCCCATGAATCCAAAGTTTGAAAAAGATAAACCGTATGTATAAATATTCCGCAGATATTTATCCTTTGTCACAATCTTGGGAATCAGAATGGCAAAAGGCAAAACAATAAGCATAATAACCGTGCTTATAAGCAAGCTCCACTTTGCCGTTGAAAAAGTCTCCACCGTAAAATTGTTCATAAATGTTCCAAGCACAAGTGCAGGCACAAACACGTTGTTTTCCAGCTTTGACAGAACAGATGCAGAATTATCCGGAATAAACCTGCCCTTTGCAAGAATATATCCGATTGCAATCAACGCAAAAAGAAACGCCGTTTGATTTAATGTTGAAAAAAATATTTCCATTGGTCTTTCCTCCCTAAAATAACTACTGATAGTCTAACACAAATTTTTTGTTTTTTCAATGTAACTTACCCACAATTATCCCCTCATTTTTCCACTTTCAAATGGTAATTTTACCATACACAAAAAATGGGTTCTGTTTCAAATGTGGTGGCGAAAGATTCTTCGCCTATGGCTCAGAATGACACCAAAGAGGTCATCCTGAGCGTAGTCGAAGGATCTTTTAACAAAAAGAAATGATTCAAATCATTTTCACGACTTGAATCATTTCTTTTTTTAATTTGCTTTTTTTGCGGCTTGCTTTGCCTCAATCTGCTCCTTAATCATCATGTCCTTAACCTTCATCAGACGCACCTGAGTGCTTCTTTCATTTTCGTCAAGTTTCATGGTGATATACTTTATGTTTGCTTCCGTTTCGGGAATCATCACGTGTTCAAGGGCATTAACACGGCGGCGTGTTTTTTCAATCTCTGCCGCCATAAGCTGACAGGACTTTTCAATTTCAGCCAGTTTGAGCATATGAGGAAAAATATCCGAAAGTGATTTCACCGCATAATCAAGGTCACTTGATGTGAAAGCAAATCCATAGGAATAAATATCACTTTCCCCCGGTGCTCTTGTTTTATAGTCAAAAACAGGGATTTCAACGCTCATAACATTTTTTGCGCCAACCTCAACAGACAAAGACTGAAGAGGCGCCAGAAGTGCTGTGTTCAATGCTTCTTCACGCATAACCGCCTTTGCAAGCACAAAGTTTTTGTTGGCAATCTCCAGACCTTCTTCAACTTTTTTGCGGAGTGCCATGTTTTCTTTAACCAAATCAAGAAATCTGCGCATAAGCTCATCACGCTTATCCTTCAACAGCTTGTGACCTCGCTTTGCCGTCACAAGCTTCTTTTTGAGCCTTGTCAGCTCCATTCTTGTTGGATTTACCATTGTTGATGCCATGTTGACACCTGCCTTTTACTCTACATAGTATTTTTCAATAAATTCATCCTTAATACGCTTCAGTTCGCTCTTGGGAAGAATCGAAAGGAGCTTCCAGCCGATTTCAAGGGTTTCTTCAATGGTTCTGTTTTTGTCATAACCCTGAGAAACATATTCTTCTTCAAATCTGTCGGCAAACTTTGCATAAATCTTATCCATATCCGTAAGTGCCGCTTCACCCAAAATTACCATAAGCTCACGGGCATCTTTACCTCTTGCATATGCCGCAAAAAGCTGATTCATGGTGTTTGCATGGTCGGCACGGGTCTTGCCCTCACCAATACCCTTATCCTTCAAACGTGAAAGCGAAGGCAGAACATCAATGGGTGGTGCAATATTCTTGCGGTACAGGTCACGACTGAGAATAATCTGCCCCTCCGTGATGTAACCCGTAAGGTCAGGAATAGGATGTGTTTTGTCGTCTTCGGGCATTGTCAGAATGGGTATCATAGTGATACTTCCTGCCTTTCCCTTTTGGCGTCCCGCTCTTTCATAAAGAGTTGCAAGGTCGGTATACATATATCCGGGATATCCACGACGACCCGGAACTTCTTTTCTTGCCGCCGAAACCTCACGAAGGGCATCGGCATAGTTTGTGATGTCGGTCAGTATAACCAGAACGTGCATTCCCTTGTCAAATGCAAGATATTCCGCCGCAGTAAGTGCCATACGGGGAGTTGAAATACGTTCAACAGCAGGGTCGTTGGCAAGGTTAACAAACATAACCGTTCTGTCAATTGCGCCCGTTTCCTTAAAACTGTTAACAAAGTATTCCGATTCTTCAAAGGTTATACCCATTGCGGCAAAAACAACCGCAAAAGGCTCGCTTGTTCCACGCACCTGTGCCTGACGTGCAATCTGTGCCGCAAGCTGAGCATGAGGCAGACCGCTTGCCGAAAAGATTGGAAGCTTCTGACCTCTTACAAGGGTATTAAGACCGTCAATTGCCGAAACACCCGTCTGAATAAACTCCTGAGGATAGTTTCTTGCCGCAGGATTCATGGGCAGACCGTTTATATCCATTCTCTTTTCGGGCAGGATTTCAGGCCCGTCATCAATTGCTCTTCCGAGACCGTCAAAAACACGGCCCAGCATATCGTCCGAAACACCCAGCTCCATTGAACGACCAAGGAATCTGACCTTACTGTTTGAAAGGTTGATACCCGTTGAGGATTCAAAAAGCTGAACCAAAGCATTTCCGCCATCAATTTCAAGAACCTTGCAACGGCGTTTTTCACCGCTTGCAAGCTCAATTTCACCCAGTTCATTATAATTAACATCAGTTACATCACGAACCAGCATCAAAGGTCCTGCAACTTCTTCAATTGTTCTGTACTCCTTTGGCATCAGCTTTCCCTCCCTGCCATAACTTTATTAATCTCACTTGTCAGTTCATCCGAGATATTGTTATATTCACTCTGAACTTTTTCGGTTGGAGTGTACTTATAACGTCCGATACGTTCTCTCACGTCAAGACCAACCAGCTTTTCAATGTCAGCACCCTTTTCAAGAGCATCGGATGCCACATCGTAATATTTAAGAATCAGCTTCATCATCAGGAACTGCTTTTCAACCGAAGTATAAGTATCAACCTCATGGAAAGCATCCTGATGGAGATAGTCCTCACGGATTGAACGTGCCGTTTCCAAAGTCAGTCTGTCAGGTGCAGAAAGTGCATCCATACCAACCAGCTTAACAATTTCTTCAAGTTCTGCTTCGTTCTGGAGAATTCTCATAATTCTTGCACGAAGCTCTGTCCAGTTTCCGCCTGCCGCCTTGTCAAACCAACCCGACATCGAATCAACATAAAGCGAATAGCTTGTGAGCCAGTTGATTGCGGGGAAGTGACGCTTATATGCAAGGGACGAATCCAAGCCCCAGAACACCTTTACAATTCGGAGAGTTGCCTGAGCAACTGGTTCTGAAATATCACCGCCGGGAGGCGAAACCGCACCGATAACCGAAAGTGAACCCTCTCTGCCGTCAGAGCCCTTTGCAATAACTCTGCCTGCACGTTCATAGAACTGTGCAAGACGGCTTCCCAGATACGCAGGATAACCTTCTTCACCGGGCATTTCTTCAAGACGACCCGACATTTCACGGAGCGCCTCTGCCCAACGAGATGTGGAATCCGCCATAAGTGCAACGGAATAACCCATATCTCTGA
>JAZRMZ010000090.1:0-7331 GCA_045647905.1 Clostridia bacterium | reverse complement strand
GACTTGCAGGTGCTTTTGCCATTGCTAATAGTAGAGAGTTTCTTAGAATGCTCTTTATAGGCAAATCAAATGTAACCATCATCTGATATGCATATAAGTGCATCATTACATATATAACAGCCATAAAAATCATAACATATTGCAGTATAATCAGCCCTGATTGACCGTAAAACTTAATCGCAACCGTAAACAAATATATAATCGCCAAATCAATTATCCACAGCAATATACCTTGTTTAAAATTTGATTTAAATCGTTCAAAAAAGTCGCTAATCCGCCAGCAAGGATGTTCCCTACCATGCTCACGGATGATATATGTATAGCCTGCAGTTATGGGACCTTGCCCCAAAAGTATCATGAACAAAAACGCGAAAACGACTCTTACAGCTATATCAATGCTTATTAAGCCATCATTATCACCCATTGATGCAAGCGAGTCGATCACTGGTGACGATATTACTCCAACAACAATCATTGTTACGATAAAAAACGGAATTGCAACTAATAAATACATAATATTCAATTTAATCAAATCCCATAATTTTCTTGGCAGAACATCAAGAAAAACCTGTATTCTTGGTTGTCCCGGATTTCTTTTATTTACACCCCTTCCGGATTTAGAATAATTATTAAAAAACATAGCTTCACCTCTAATGCCAGTACGTTTTTCGAAAATCTTTAAAACTATTCAGTAAACTTTAAAACCCAACTCTTCAAGTTTCTCAACTCATTTTTTGCAGATTCACTACTGTAAGATTTAACTCCAAAATAAAACTTAATCTTTGGTTCAGTCCCCGAAGGACGAACTGCAAACCAGCCATCATTTTCAAGAAAGAATTTCAGAACATTAGACTTTAGAAGTCCATCAATGCCTTTAGAATAATCCTTAACCACTTTTACCCCTATGGGAAGTTTCTCCGTTCTGAATTTATGCATTATGGCATCAATCTGAGCTTTTCCGTCGATACCTTTAAGAGTTTTTGTTTCAAGGGCTTCGAGGTAATAGCCGTACTTTTCGTAAAGCTCAATGAGTTTTTCATAAAGGGTTATTCCCTTACTTTTACACTCTGCCGCAAGCTCTGAAATCAGCATTGCCGCAACAACAGCATCTTTATCCCTTGCATATGTGCCCTTCAGATAACCATAGCTTTCTTCAAGACCGAACATATAGCGGTTACATTCATTTTTTTCTTCAAGTAACTTTATCTGTTCGCCGATAAACTTGAATCCCGTCAGAACATCAACAAGCACACCGCCACAATCCTCGGTTATTTTCTTCACCATTTCGGTTGTTACAACCGTTTTCACAACAACAGGATTTTGGGGAAGAAAATCCTTTTCCTTTGCTTTTCGCAAAATATATTCGCACAGCAAAACGCCCGTCTGATTTCCATTAAGAACAACATACTCACCTTTGGAATTTCTCACAACAACACCGATTCTGTCGCTGTCAGGGTCTGTACCGAAGATTATGTCTGCATTTTGTTCTTTTGCATATTCTGTTGCAATTGTAAATGCCTCTGCATTTTCAGGATTTGGTGATTTAACCGTTGGAAAATCGCCGTCGGGCAATTCCTGTTCGGGAACGATAAATACATTCTTTACCCCTATTTCGTCAAGAACACGCCTTACAAGAATATTCCCTGAACCATGAAGTGGCGTGTATACAACCTTAAAATCAACGGGAACTTCTGTACCGAGAGATTGTTCCTTTATTGCATCAATATACGCTCTGTCAACTTCTTCACCGATTATCACGGGTTCACATCCGCCGCACAGCTTTATATCATCAAAAATATCCGTTTTGTTTATATATCCAATAATCTTCTTTGCCGTTTCCGGCTCAATCTGTGCACCGTCTTCACCATAGACCTTATATCCGTTATATTCCTTTGGATTATGGCTTGCGGTAATCACAACACCTCTTGCACAACCAAGATGTCTCACCGCAAAAGAAAGTTCGGGAGTGGGGCGAAGTCCGTCAAAGATATATGTTTTTATGCCGTTGGCACAGAGAACCTTTGCACATTCCTTTGCAAAAAGCTCTGAATTATTTCTTGAATCAAATGCAACAACAACGCCCTTTTCAGCCGCACCAATACAATCGAGAATCTCACTTGCAAGCCCTTGTGTTGCAAGACGAACAGTATACACATTCATTCTGTTTGTGCCTGCCGCCATAACACCACGAAGTCCGCCTGTACCAAATTCGAGGTCACAGTAGAATCTGTCTTCAATTTCCTTCTCCCCTATATTTTTCAGCTCATCTTTTGTCTTTTGGTCAACAGCTTCGCTTTGAAGCCATCTGCTATATTTGTCTTTATAATCCATCCGCTTTCACCTACTTCAAATCGGTACACCATTTTGACCTGTGCCAATGATTGCCGTTATAGATTCTGAAACCAATTGAAAAATCCAATGTCTTTGTACGCTTCAGAAGCTTCAGACTCACCTTGTTTTCCCCTTCCTTCAGGTCAACGAAGCAGAAATTGTTGTATGGGGTCCAAAGTCTGATTTCGTCCTTTTCAAGAATCTTTTCGCCGTTAACCGTCAATGAAAAGCCGTCGTTATTTCCCACAATCGCCCATACACGCTGTGCCTTTGGCGAAACAATCACCGTTTCCGCAAGGCAGGCATACTGTCCCTCCATTGTTATATATTTGTCGAATTCAATATAATCCTCATAAGCATCAATCACGCAGGCAAGCTCACCCTTTTCATATTCCTTTTCCAGGAATGCTTCATTATTCACCATACACACAATATCAGGGAGAACACACCCCTCTGCGTGGGGGCTTGGATAGTCAGGATTTATTGGCTGGTCAAGCTGGTCAAAATATGGTCCGTAAACATTCCATTTCACGGGATTTATTGCCTTCAGGCTTTCTGCAAGGCCTTCTTCCGTTGGGTATTCAAGGTGCAAATCAACCTTTTCGGGCATTTCAAGAGCCAGCTTTGCCGTATCCTTTGCAAGCTGATAAATGCTGTCCGACGGTCTCTCAACGTCAACTCCGCAAACGAAATAATCCTTGATAAGCTCTGTGAGCTGACCAAGTCCTTCATAACCCTTGATAATTCCCACAATCGCCGCCGCAGATGCACAGGTGCAGTCCGTGTCAAAACCGCACTTCAAAGAAATATTGATGGTTTCAGCCATATCACCCTTGCCGTAAAGCAACGAAATCAGCACAAATGACAGGTTCTGCACAATGTTGGTAAAGTCGGGGTGTCCGAATCTGCAAAGAACCGAGTGACGAACCTTCACCCAGTCTTCGCCCTTTCTGTATTGCTGAAGAATATATGAAAAAGCACTATGGAGCTTGCTGTCCGACGGAATAAATTCCATTCCCTTTTCGACGAGGGTTTCAATATCACTTTCGCAGAATGCCATAGCACCAACCGCCGCCATGAATTGCTCGGCATACACCGAGTTGTCCCCGTGGTCGAGGCACGCATCAAGATACGCATATTTCACCGCAAGTTCGGGCTTTCCTGCACACAAGATGCCCCATATTTCGGAACGGATAGCACATCCCATACCTTCCTTGAAAAAGCGATTGTTAACCAACCCCGAATAAGGAGGCTTGATGCCCCTCATATAATTTTTCATAAAATAGCCGTACTCCGAAAAGGGATACCAGCATTTTTCAATCCACGCATCTGCCAGATCGCAGGATGTGATGTTATATCCCTTATTCTCAAGAACGTCAACCCACAAAAGCTGTATGTCAAGATCGTCATTGGGAAGATCAGGATTGAAAACCTTTGAAAAATCCTCCACATCAATGAGGTTTTTCACCCCTTCAAAGGGTGCACCTGCCGCACCCCCAAGGCACTTGCCGTACCAGCACCCGTGAACTTTGTCTAAAAACTTCTCGTATTCCATTTTTAATTCTCCTTTTAATCATTAATTCCGGCCAAACAACCGCATTGCATTTCCACGCAGAATGTTGAACTTATCCTCGTCCGAAATTCTTGCATAATCAATTCTTCCGCGTTGCGCTCCTGCCGCATAGGTGTCTGTTCCAAACAAAATTCGCTCCGAACCTACACGCTCCACAGCATATTCAATAATTCCGTTCTGCATACTTGCACTTCCCGATGTGTCAACATACACATTAGCGTGCTTCGCATATTCAATGGCATCAACATGAGGCTTGCCCCAGATATGTGCAAGAATAAACTTCACTTTCGGGAACCTGTCAGCAAAGGGAAGAATGTAGTCTGCCTCTGCTTTTGGATGAATCAGTACAACAGCTTCCATATTTTCAGCAAAAGAAAAAATCTTATCACCATATTCCTCAAGGTCGTACTTATGGCCGCTTGGGTGAATTTTTATGCCCACACATTTCTCATTTTTCAGCATTTTCTCTGCCTGAACAAATGTATTGGTTTGCCTTGGGTCAACAACCACCCATTGAAAAACACTGTCGTTTTCTTGGGATACACGAAACATATATTCATTTTCCGCCTCAACAAACTCATCAGAAAGCACCGCCCCAAATGTGGAGCACATCATCTTTTCTATGTTTGCTGTTTTGTTTATCTCTTTAAGTATTTCAAGTTTTGCGGATTTCCATGATTGTTCTTCGCTGTCAAACACACACCCATGATTAATATGCGAGTGTATGTCAATCGCTTTTATATCAAGCATAATTAAATCTCCTGTCGCAAATATGCGCCAAGAGCTTCAAGCCCGTCACGCAATTCGCCATAATCTACTTTTCTCACGTCCCCTGTTTTCGTCGCCAACGCTGCCGCAACACCGGCCGCCTGACCTGTTATAAAACAGCCTGGCATAACTCTGACAGATGCCTGCATACTTCGGTCAGTACCGATACACCGTCCTGCAACCAGAACATTTGAAAATGACACCGGTATTAATGAACGATATGGTATTCCGTACGACTCGCCCTTTTCATATCTCAAATTTTCGTATTCGGCAGAAAACCTCTCAAATTCTTCACCCGATGTATTCATAACGTGCATATCCACAGGATAACAATATCTGCCGATTTCATCATCAAAATGTGCTCTTTTCACAAAATCATCGACAGAAAGAGTATAATCACATACAATTCTTCTGGACTCTCTTACACCGGGAATTGCACCCGTGGCACACAAATACATATTTTCAAAGCCCTTGAGGTATTTTTTGTAATAATTCTCATACTCCACCGCCAATTTTCTGCCCCAAACCATGCCTTCGGTGAGAGATGTTTCGTCAAGTGGGTTTAAGTTGAACAAATGACCAATATTACCTGCCCCTACACCTTTTTCACAAACAAACATCCCCGGAAGGTGTCGATCTTCATAAGTCAGAACCCCATCCTTGTGTGCTTGTTCAATAAATTCATTCTGCAGCCCAATATCCGTATGGTTCTCCGCATCAATATTCGCCCAAAGCGAACAAAGGGTTGAAGGCATTACCTGACCATTTTCATTACCAACGCAAAACTTTCCGCCGGCTCTTGCACAAAGGTCACCATCACCTGTGCAATCAATATAAACCTTTGCTTTTACCGCAAACATTCCGCTTTTTGCCTGCAATACAACATATTCAATCCTGCCATCATTCACTTTAGCATCACAAAGGGTAGTAAAAAAGCTGAACTTAACCCCTGCCTCGATTACAATGCGGTCATACTCTCTTTTAAGTTCCTCTACATTTATCAGAGTCCAATATGAATCCATAGGAATATTCTTTGAAACATTTTGTCTGATTTCATATCCAATTCCCGAAGCAAGAACATTTTCACCATCACCAAAGGGCGCAAAAGCAGGAACCAAGCCTGATGTTCCCACTCCCCCGAAACATCCTGTACTTTCAGCAAGAAAAACAGACTTTCCCTGTCTGCTTGCAGCAACGGCGGCAGCAACTCCCGCTGCGCCGCCGCCTGCAATGAATATATCAACATTATATTTTTCGTTTAAATCTATGCTATACTTCATTTTCTTTCCTCTATCTTATTACAAAAGAATATATATCTGCATCGCTCATAAGAATTTCCATGCGGACTGTTTTTCCGTTCAGCTCACCTAAAGACTTTTCAAAATTAATCTTTCTGCAGGTTGTATCGCCAAAATACTCACAACTCTGGAAGCCCTCAATTTTGTTTCCTTCTTCATCGAGAATATTAACATACACACCGCCTGCCGCTGAAGTTCTGAAATTTATTTCAAGAATATCTCCCTCAAAAGTAAAGGGTTTTGTCACAATCCTTTTCTGTTCAAAACCCGACTTGAATGAAGCAAAACCATCAAGACGGATTGTGTACCGCCACAACTTTGCCGGTATATGCATCCAATGTCCCTCAGGAACATAAATACTAAGCTCATTTTCACCGTTTTCCGCCTCGGTTTCAATCATCCCATAAGCAGGATATGAATCGCCATAAACCCAGTTTAATCCATTTTCCGGACCACCGCTCAAAAAAGCCTCTTCATCAAATCGTTCCCATGCGACGCCGTCACGAGAAGTCATAAACATACAATCTGTAAGTGCCAGACCTATTCTGGCTTCATTCTGCATTCTCAGCTTTCGGTTTTCTCTTCCGCAAAGCTGTTCATAGTTATCTGACCATTCTTTACGTTCAACATAACGTGTGGGAAATCCCACAAAAATACTGTCTGCGTTATAATACCTATTGATATTATTTGTATACAGTTGGAAATCGTGAGGACTATTTATTTCAATACGTTTTTCCTCACTCCAATTCTTAAAGTCATAGGATTCCATATACCGAATATCTCTTTTACCTGCGGTTATACACCAGTCTGTGGGGTCGTGAAATCCTCTGAACCAACAACGATATTTATTTTCATTTTTGTCCCACATTGCAGTATTAAGCGTATCAAAAGCACCGCATGGATGAATAATCCAGCCTTCTTCAAAGTGAATGGCATCCTCGCTTACATAACACCAGAGTTCATCCTGTGCAAGACCGGGTTTTCCTTTTTTTCTTCTTACAACAGCTTTGTATCTTTCAGAATCAGGACACTCAGGATTCTCATCCTTGAATACAAAAAAATTGTCCAATATTCCATAGCGGTCGTCCATTATAATATTATTTTCCTTTACCCCACCAATGCTGACAAGCCCCAGATTGGGTCGTGTCCAGCGCAGTCCGTCACGACTTTCCGCATAACAGGCATAAATAGGCTGTGCCGTATTGTCTTCACACTCATAAACCACCTTGCTCAGCACTGCAAGATAGTACATTCTGTAAATATCTCCATCCTTGAAAATATTAAAAAAAGTACAATTGTCACCCTCCCACATTTTATCCAGAGTGAATGACACCTCTCTTTTCCGAGGATGATTCAGCGTA
>JAZRMZ010000089.1:0-2674 GCA_045647905.1 Clostridia bacterium | reverse complement strand
ACGCTGATACTCCTGCTGATGCAAAGAAAGCTAAGGAACTTGGTGCTGAAGGTATCGGTCTCTGCCGTACAGAACATATGTTCTTTGAAGCAGAAAGAATCGCTGCATTCCGTGAAATGATTTGTGCTGACACAGTTGAAGAAAGAGAAGCAGCGTTAGACAAGATTCTTCCTTATCAGCAGGGCGACTTCGAAAAGCTTTACGAAGCACTCGAAGGCAACCCCGTAACAATCAGATTCCTTGATCCTCCTCTCCATGAATTTGTTCCCACAGAAGAAGCCGACATCAAGGCTCTCGCTGATGCACAGGGCAAGACAGTTGAAGACATCAAGGCTATCATTTCAAGCCTCCACGAATTCAACCCCATGATGGGTCACCGTGGTTGCCGTCTTGCTGTAACATATCCTGAAATCGCAAAGATGCAGACAAAGGCTGTTATCCGTGCGGCTATCAATGTTAAGAAGGCACACGCTGACTGGAACGTTGTTCCTGAAATCATGATCCCACTTCCTGGTGATCTCAAAGAGTTCAAGTATGTTAAGAACGACGTTGTTGCAACAGCAGATGCTGAAATCGCAGCTGCTGGTGCTGACCTCCACTACGAAGTTGGTACAATGATGGAAATTCCCAGAGCTTGTCTTACAGCTGACGCTATCGCAACAGAGGCTGAATTCTTCTGCTTCGGTACAAACGACCTTACACAGATGACCTACGGCTTCTCACGTGACGACGCAGGTAAGTTCCTGGATGCTTACTATGATGCAAAGATTTTCGAAAACGATCCCTTTGCAAAGCTCGACCAGACAGGTGTTGGTCAGCTCATGGAAATGGCTGTTGAAAAGGGTACAAAGGTTAGACCCGAAATCCACTGCGGTATCTGCGGTGAGCACGGCGGCGACCCCGTATCTGTTGAATTCTGCCACAAGATTGGACTTGACTATGTTTCATGTTCACCCTTCCGTGTTCCGATTGCACGTTTGGCAGCGGCACAAGCGGCTATTAAGGATATGAAGTAATTCTACTAAAACTCAAAAGAGGGCTACAAAAAAGTAGCTCTCTTTTTTTATTTCCGCTTGTGCCTTGGTTAAAACACCGTTGGTGTTTTTTCCTTATTAGTGAAATGCTCCCGCATTTCACAATCCTGCGCTAAAAACAGTTCACCGAACTGTTTTCTTAACGCTCCGGCAGGCAGCAATAAAAAAATTGAGGGAGGTGGCAAAACCTATTGTTTTGCCGGAGGGAGTTGTCATCCTGAGCCTGTCGAAGGATCTCCAATAAATCTTCTGTTTTCCATAAGAAGTATTTATCTATTGTCTTTTCTCTGAAAGTATGTTAAAATATATTCAACAAAATTCGACAAAATCAGGGGAGGTGGCAATATGAAAAAAGCAACAGCTTTTTTGTTGGTAATGCTTTTATTTTGCCTCTCAGGCTGTTCCCACAAAACACAAAACGAGCCACACACCCCCAAACAAACCGTTGAAGCACCAACTACCGATGCTCTGCTCAATGAATATCTGAACAATCTCAGCGAATACGAAAATTCTGTCCGTGAATACGGCAATCCCAAAAGCTATGTCCATATGGATTCCAAATTTGTAATCGGAATAATTTATCCCGAAACAGAGCTGACAAATCTTAATTATGCCATAAGCCAATGGATTAACGAAATAACCACCCAATACAAGACCCAGACTGCCTCCTTCAAAAATTTGTCAACCCCGGCAGAACTCACAGTTTTGTACGAGAGCTATCTGCTGAACACCAACGAAACCGGAATACGGATGAAAGGCACCTTTGTTTCACCCACTCTTGCACATCCCGTAAATATAATAAAAACCTTCAACGCCGACATCACATCCGACAGTTTGCTGACTTTGGAACAACTCTTCGGCAAAGAAAATCTTGAAGCCTTCAAAAATCTTGTGACAGATACAGCAAGGATAAAACAACAGCATACAGATAATGAAATTTTTGATAATTGGCTTCTTACCGATGCTGGAATTGAAGTTTCATTACCCCAAAGCAAATTCTCCACCACTTCTGAAGACACCAAAACCCTTGTATTCAGCTATGACGAGCTTAATTCCCGCTTTAACCTGTCACTCAACAAATTACCCGAAGAGGATTCCGAAAACCCTCAGACTTCCGACGAAAAACCTGCCATTCCGCAAGGTCAGCTTTTTCAGCAAACAATTGACCCAACCAAGCCCATGCTTGCACTGACCTTTGACGATGGACCGAGCACACACACCGAACGCTTGCTTGACATCTTTCAAAAACACAGCGGAAAAGCCACGTTTTTTGTACTTGGCAACCTCATTGACGGCAGAGAAAGCACACTCCAAAGAATCGCAAACGAAGGCCATGAAATCGGTAATCACAGCTGGAATCACCGTCAGTTGACAACCCTGACGCACAGGGCAATCACAGACCAGATTATGATGACAAATGCAAAAATCTATGATGCAACCGGCATCGAATGTCACATTATGCGTCCACCCTACGGTTCATTCAACGAAACGGTGCAAACGGTGGGAAGCGAGCTTGACATTGCGTTTGTTAACTGGTCGGTTGACACCCTTGACTGGGAAAGCAAGGATGCCGAAGCTGTCCACAAAGAGATTATGGCCAACACCAAAAACGGCGCAATTATCCTTTGCCACGACCTTCA
>JAZRMZ010000088.1:0-11031 GCA_045647905.1 Clostridia bacterium | reverse complement strand
GATATAATGTTTTGGTGAGGTGGATTGAACACTATATGATATGTCCTTGTTAAATTTGCACCTTTCCGCCACACCGAATTTTGCAAGGCACAAAGCCTTGCTGCAATCCGCCGAGACGAAAATCCATCAAATTTTCCTGCGGACATAAGAACATATATTGTTCAATCTACCTCACCTTTTTTTTCAGATCCTTCGATTCCGTTTCACTTCACTCAGGATGACGGTTGCGGGCGTTTTGTTGTGCAGACGTAGAGTGGTATTTGAAAAATCAAACGATATATGATATTATGAATTATATCACCAAAACAAAAAAAAGACAATAGATTTTTGAAAGAGGTTTAACAAAGTATGTATATTTATCACAATTCACGGAACATTGAATACAGGAGTTCTTTTGGGGCTGTTTCCACGGCATCAAAAGTACGGTTTTCGGTTTCTGTTGACTGCATCCCGGACAATTTGTGGCTGCGGCTGTGGAAAGAAGGCGAACAACTGATTCCCATGGAAAAATCCGGTGAGAATTTTTATTCAGCGGAGATGGAAATGCCCCATGAGCCGTGTCTTTTGTGGTATTATTTTGTTGGGGAAAAAGACGGAAAACGGTTCTTTTGTTGCAAAGGTCAAAGGGGCGAGAGCCAATGTCTTGAATTCTGCAATGAAGCATCGTGGCAGATAACGGTCTATGACAAAGATTTCAAAACCCCCGACTGGTTCAAAAATTCGGTTATGTATCAGATTTTCCCCGACAGATTTTTCAGAAAAGGACAAAATTTTGAAATACAAGAGCGGAAAAGCGAATATATTTTACATGAGGATTGGTATGAGCCTGTGTTTTTCAACCGTCATCCCCACGAAAACGGGCCTGCCTGCAACGATTTTTATGGCGGAAATCTGAAAGGGATTATGGAAAAAATATCCTATCTGAAAGAACTGGGGATTGGAGTGATTTATCTTAACCCTGTTTTTGAAGCATTTTCCAATCACCGCTATGATACGGGAAATTATGAAAATATTGACCCCATACTTGGCACGCAGGAGGATTTTGAGGAGCTTTGCAAAATGTGTGAAGAACAGGGAATCCGCATTATTCTTGACGGGGTTTTCAGTCATACGGGCAGCGACAGCGTATATTTTAATAAGTACGGAAATTATGGGGATAATAACGGTGCGTACAGGGATTGGAATTCGGAGTACAGAAAATGGTTTCAATGGAATGACACAGGTTATGAAAGCTGGTGGGGCTGTTCAAATCTTCCCAATGTTAATGAGCTTGAGCCGACATATATTGACTATATCCTTGCCGGCAGGGATGCTATAATAAAAAAATGGCTCAGGTGTGGTGCTTGGGGCTGGAGGCTTGATGTGGCAGATGAGCTTCCTGATGAGTTTATAAAAATACTCAGAAGAGAGGTGAAGTCGGAAAAAGCGGATGCCGTGATTATAGGGGAAGTCTGGGAGGATGCCTCAAACAAGGAGAGCTACGGGAAAAGACGTGAATATCTTTTGGGGCATGAGCTTGACAGCGTTATGAATT
The DNA here is from genome assembly GCA_045647905.1 of Clostridia bacterium. Lineage (GTDB taxonomy): Bacteria > Bacillota > Clostridia > Monoglobales > Monoglobaceae > SIG440. Next base: position 9,497 of record JAZRMZ010000088.1, on the reverse strand, counting down.
ATCCCTTCAAGGATAATGTGATTGCTTTTCTGACAGGTGAAATTGATGCGGAGTGCCTTGATGAAAGGCTTATGACAATTGCTGAGCATTACCCCAAGGAGAGTCTGTATTCAACAATGAATCTTTTGGGCACACATGATACCGTGCGTGTGAAAAATGTTCTCAGCGGTCAATACATTGATTATAACATGACGGCGGAGCAAAAGGCGGCGTTCAGACTGGAGGCAAAAAGCGAAACACTTGCCATAAAGCGTTTGATGCTGGCGGTGTTTTTGCAGATGACCTTTGTGGGCGTTCCCTGTATTTATTACGGTGACGAAATCGGGATGCAGGGTCTTGGCGACCCCTTCAACAGAATGCCCTATACGTGGCGGTCGGTTGATGAGGAGCTGAGAGGCTTTTGCAAAAGGATGATTGAAGCACGAAACTCAATGGATTGTCTGAGAACAGGAGAATTTGAAACTGTTTTTGCACAGGGCGACGTATACGCATATGTAAGAAAAATTTCGGGGCAAACCGATGTTTTCGGACATTTGGCAAAATCGGGAACGGCGGTGTGCATAGTGAACAGAGGAGCTTGTGATGCCGAAGTAACCTTTGATTTGCCCGCAGACAGCGAGTTTTCGGGTGTTATAAGCGGTGAGAAAACCAGCTTTAAGAAAGGTGAAAACAAGGTGAAAATTCCTGCTTTTGGTGCGGAAATGTATGTGAATAGGTAAACATTACCAAAAAATTTTCGTAATTATGTAATTAATGTAAGAAAAAATTTTTTTTGATGGACAAAACTTGATTTGAGTGCTAAAATGAAATTAGTTAGTTTGCACAAAAATAAAAAAGGTACAAATGGACTATTAATCGAAAACAACTAAAGAAGGCATGGCGGAGGATTTGCAAAATGATATACGAAAACAGCGGAATTTCGGAAGAACTTATGTTTCTTTTTAATACCGGAAAGAACAGTCAGGCTTATAATATCCTGGGGGTACACAAAGGCTGCCTGGGGGATGTTTCCGGATATAGTTTTGCTGTTTGGGCGCCAAATGCAAAATCGGTGTCGGTGGTTTGTGACAGCAATGGCTGGAATCGGGACAAAAACCCCATGATTCTTTATCCCAATCACGGAATATGGTATTGCTTCATTGGCGGAATTGATGTGGGTGAAAACTATAAGTTCAGTATTGAAGATATGAATGGTGAGGTCTTTTTGAAGGCCGACCCCTTTGCCTTTGAAAGTCAGGTGCGCCCCGAAACGGCTTCGGTTGTTGCAGATACCGAATTCAAATGGAGCGACAAAAGCTGGCTCAGGAAAAGGGCGGCACAGAAGCCTTATGACAAGCCCGTGAATATTTATGAGGTTCACTTTGGGTCGTGGAAACGCCATGAAAACGGCGAAATGCTCACCTATTCTGAGATGGCGGAGGAGCTTATTCCCTATGTTCGGGATATGGGCTATACACATATTGAGCTTATGCCCATTTGCGAATATCCATTTGACGGCTCGTGGGGGTATCAGGTTACGGGATATTATTCTGCAAACAGCCGATACGGAAAACCGTGGGAGTTGAAAAAGTTTGTTGATGAATGTCACAAAGCAGGGATAGGGGTCATTATGGACTGGGTTCCTGCACATTTTCCCCGTGATGCCCACGGTCTGAGAATGTTTGACGGAACGCCTCTTTTTGAACATCCCGACTCACGTCTTGGCGAACATAAGGAGTGGGGAACTCTGGTGTTCAACTGGGAAAAGAGCGAGATTAATTCCTTTTTGATTTCCAATGCTGTTTTCTGGCTTGAAGAATATCACATGGATGGTTTGCGTGTTGATGCGGTTTCAAGTATGCTGTATCTTGACTATAACCGCCGTGACGGCGAGTGGGTTGCCAATAAATACGGCGGACACGAAAACCTTGCCGCAATCGAGTTTTTGCAGAATCTGAACCGCACGGTTTTTGAAAAATTCCCCAATGTTCTGATGATTGCCGAAGAATCAACTGCCTGGGGCGGCGTCACCATGCCTGTTCATGAGGGCGGTCTTGGCTTCAATTTCAAGTGGAACATGGGCTGGATGAATGATATTCTCAGGTTTATGGCAATGGACCCCTTTTTTAGAGGCTCAAATCATGATATGCTGACATTCTCGATGATGTACGCATATTCAGAGAACTACATTCTTGCCTTGTCCCATGACGAGGTTGTGCACGGAAAGAAGTCACTTGTTGACAAAATGTGGGGAAGCTATGAACAGAAGTTCAAAGGCCTGAAACTGCTTTTGGCGTATATGTATGCACATCCCGGCAAAAAACTGTTGTTTATGGGCGGTGAATTCGGGCAGTTTATTGAATGGAGATTTGCCGAAGGTCTTGAATGGCATCTTCTGGGGCTTGACACACACCACGGAATGAGCGAGTTTTCAAAGGATTTGAATTGGTTTTACCGCAATAACCGTTCAATGAACGAAAATGATGAGGATTGGTCGGGTTTTCGGTGGATTGATGCCTCCGACCGTGAACATTCGGTTGTTTCCTTTGTTCGTATCAGCCGTAGCGGCAGGGATAAAACCGTGGTCGTTGCAAATTTTGCGGCGCAGGAGCATAAAGGCTATCAGGTGTGTGTTCCCGTCGGCGGAGAATACAAGGTTGTTCTTTCCACCGATGACAAAAAATACGGCGGCATAACTGAAAAATTATGTACTATGAAAGCAAAAAAAGTTAAAAACAAAGAATTTGATTATGCGATTGATATTGATATTCCTGAACTTTCTGCACTATATATAAAGAAAGTTAATACACGCAAGATGCGTATTTCGGATAAATAAAACACATATAAAACGGAGGGTTTTGTTATGAAATCAAAAGAATGTGTTGCAATGATTCTTGCAGGCGGACAGGGTAGCCGTCTGGGTATTCTCACAAAGAACATTGCAAAGCCTGCTGTGCCCTTTGGCGGAAAGTATAAGATTATTGACTTTCCTCTGAGCAACTGCGCTCATTCGGGTATAACAGCGGTGGGGGTACTGACTCAGTATCAGCCATTGGAATTGAATACTTATATAGGAAACGGACGGCCCTGGGACCTTGACAGAAATGATGGCGGTGTTTATGTGCTTCCTCCGTATGTTTCGGCTGATAAAGGCGAATGGTATAAGGGTACGGCAAATGCCATTTATCAGAACATAGGGTTTGTTGACGGATTTGACCCCGAATATGTTGTTATTCTTTCGGGCGACCATATATACAAAATGGATTATTCAAAGATGCTGAAAGCACACAAGGCGGCAAATGCGGCGGCAACAATTGCCGTTATTGAAGTGCCCTGGGATGAAGCATCAAGATTCGGAATTATGAATACCGATGAAAACATGAACATTGTTGAGTTTGAAGAAAAACCCAAAAAGCCAAAGAGCAATCTTGCATCCATGGGTGTTTATGTGTTTACGTGGCAGGTGCTCAAAAAATATCTTATTGCCGACGAAAACAATCCCAACTCGGATAACGATTTCGGAAAAAATATAATTCCTCAGATGCTTGATGACGGAAACAAAATGCTGGCGTACAGGTTTGACGGATACTGGAAGGATGTTGGAACCATTCAGAGTCTTTGGGAAGCGAATATGAACCTTCTTTCGGAAAATCCCGGTTATGAAATCGACGATGCCGACTGGAAGATTTTCAGCCGTAATCCTGCGGCACCACCTCATTATCTGGGCGATTCTTCAAGGGTCAAGAACTGCTATATAACCGAGGGCTGTGAGATTTATGGCGATGTGGAAAATTCGGTTATTTTCAGAGGCGTTACCATTGAGGAAGGTGCGGTTATCCGTGATTCGGTTGTGTTCCCCGGCGCATATATTGGCAAAAATGCTGTTGTCACAAAGGCTATGATAGGCACCGATGCATATGTTTCGGAGGATGCGGAAATCGGAAGCCGTGACGTGGCTGCCATTGACGATTTTCATAACACAAAAATCTGCTCGGATGATATTACTTTGATTGGTCCGGCTGTGTTTGTTGACAAGGGAATCAAGGTTGCAACCTGTTCAATGGTAACACGAAACATCAAGAACAAGTCAAAGAATGCAAAGGCGGAACAAAAATCTGCCAAAGGATCAGCTACTGCATGAAAGGTGAAATATTATGGAGAACAATAACACATTAGGTTTGATTTTTTCAGAAAATTCGGAAGTTAGTTTGGGTGAGCTCATGCGGGTGCGCTCTCTTGCGGCTGTTCCCGTTGGCGGAAGATACAGAATTATTGATTTTATACTTTCAAATATGATAAATTCGGGTATTGCCAATGTTGGCATCACTTCAGGCTTCAAAAACCGTTCACTTGTTGACCATGTGGGCAGCGGCCGTGCGTGGGATATGGCAAGAAAGGACAGCGGACTGTTTATTTTGCCCCCTCCCGAAACCATGGATATGGGCGGAAGAATTATGGGCGGAATTGACTATCTCAGTGGTGCGATGAGCTTTTTGAACAGGAGCCGTCAGGAATACGTTATGGTTGCCGACTGCAATACAGTTTGCAATATTGATTTTGAAAAGGTTATGGAGTTCCATTTTGAAAAAGAGGCGGATATTACCGTTGTGTATACCGAAGCCCCGAATCTCACCGAAAAGGAGCTTGAAAGGCATATTTTCTTTGATGTTGAGGAAGACAGCAGAGTTACGGATATTAAGATTTACCCCAAACGTCAGAAATCCGATTGCTCATATATGCATATGTTCTTTATGAAAAAGAGCTTGTTTATTGAAATGATTGAAGACTGTATGGCCCATGATGAGCATACAATCTCGAAGAATATTCTCCTTGCCAATGTGAACAGGCGCAGGATTTTTGCATATAAGTTTGACGGATATAAGAAAAAAATAGACAACATAAAGGCTTTTTATCAGTTTAATCTTGACCTCCTTGACCCCATGGTTCGCCGTGAGCTTTTCGGAAACAGAGATGGCAACAATATTTATACAAAGGTGAAGGACAGCGTTCCCACAAAGTACGGAAAGGATTCAGAGGTGAAAAATTCCTTTATCGCCGATGGTTGTGAAATTGAGGGAACTGTTGAAAACTGCATAATTTTCCGTGGCGTGAAAATCGGCAGGGGTACTGTTGTTAAAAACTCTGTCATTATGCAGAAGTCTCAGATTATGGATAACTGTGATGTTGAAAATGTTATTTTTGACAAAGAGGTTATTCTCAAAAGCGGCAAGAGTCTTGTGGGCGAAAGCACATATCCGCTTGTAATCGGAAAGAGAACCGTGGTTTAGTCAGGCTAACCTTAAAAACAAATGAAAGGATGCGAAGATTTTGAATATTTTGATGCTGTCATCTGAGGTTGCACCCTATGCCAAGTCGGGCGGACTGGGAGATGTTCTTGGTGCGCTTCCGCAGAATCTTGCGGCGCAGGGACATGATGTGCGTGTTATGCTCCCCAAGTATGGTTTGATTGCCGAAAAGTTTGTTTCGGAAATGCAGTTTGAGCTTTATATGTACATTCCGCTGGGCTGGCGGAACAAATACTGCGGAGTTTTTTCAATCAAAAAAGCAGGCGTGACATATTACTTCATTGACAATGAATACTATTTTGGCGACAAATGCCTTTATAAGTGGGATGACCTTGAGCGGTTCTGCTTCTTCTCAAAGGCGGCACTTGAGGTTTTGCCAAAACTGGGATTCAAGCCTGATATTGTTCATTGCAATGACTGGCAGACGGGCGCTGTTCCTGTTATCCTTGAGGCATATTATAAGCAGAATGAATTTTACCGTCACATCAGAACATTGTTTACCATTCACAACCTGAAGTATCAGGGTGTTTATTCCATAGATGCGGTCAAGGATATGCTGTCTCTTGACGATAGCTTTTTCACCGACGACAAGCTGGAGTTTCACGGCTGTGCAAATCTTATGAAGGCGGGAATTGTTTATTCCCACAGAGTCACAACCGTCAGCCCAACCTATGCGGAAGAAATCAAAACTTCTACGGGAGGCGAGCGGCTTGACGGACTGCTTTCGGCAAGGTCAAATTCCCTTTGCGGTATTCTCAACGGGATTGATTATGAAGAATATAACCCAAAAACTGACAAGGCAATTGTCTGCAACTATGGTTTGAGGGATGCTGTTGAAGGAAAAAAGAAGAACAAAATGGCACTTCAGGAACAGCTTGGATTGCCTGTGGATGGCGAAAAGGTGATGATTGGACTTGTTTCAAGGCTTGTTGACCAGAAGGGTCTTGACATAATTGCCGATGCAATGGTAGAATTAACAGGATTGGATATGCAGTTTGTGGTTGTGGGCACAGGCGACGAGAAGTATGAGAATATGTTCCGTCATTATGCGTGGTGCAATCCTCAAAAGGTTTCGGCAAACATAATGTTCAGCAATGAAATGGCACACCGTGTATATGCGGCGGCGGATTTGTTCCTTATGCCGTCATTGTTTGAACCCTGCGGTCTTGGTCAGCTTATTGCCCTGAGCTACGGAACAATTCCCCTTGTGCGTGAAACCGGAGGCCTTAAAGACACAATCAGGTCATACAATGAGTTTACCGACGAGGGCAACGGGTTCAGCTTTTATGCTCCCGATGCTCACGATATGGTTTACACAATCAAGCGTGCAATCAGCTTTTTTGCTGATAAGCCTCTCTGGAAAAAACTTGTTCAGCGTGCTATGAAGGAAGATTTTTCATGGACCGAATCGGCAAAGAGGTATCTGGATATATATGAAGAACTTATGAAGTGAATTCAAAATACAAAATGCGTTTTTGAATAAAAAGGAAAGAAAAGCGGAGGAAATTACAGACTAATGGCAAAAATGAAGAAGACAGAATTTAAAGAAAAAAAAGAACAGATTAAGAGCACCATTTCAAGCAAATTGCGCAGATATTACGGCAAAACCGTTGAAACCGCAACACCCGACCAGTTGTACAAGGCATGTGCAATTACTGTTCGTGACGAAATAATGGAGGAGTGGGCAAAATCCAGAGAGATTCTGGAAAAGGGCCACAAAAAGGAGCTCTATTACCTTTCCTTTGAGTTCCTCATGGGAAGGGCACTTGGAAATAACATAATGAACATAATGCAGACGGATTTGTACCGTGAAGCTCTCAGTGAGCTTGGCATTGACCTGTCTGCGATTGAGGATGTTGAAAACGATGCAGGGCTTGGAAACGGCGGTCTCGGACGACTTGCGGCTTGCTTCCTTGATTCCCTTTCGACCCTTGAACTCCCTGCGTTTGGCTGCGGTATTCGCTATGAATACGGCTTGTTCAAGCAGAAGATTGTTGACGGCTATCAGATTGAAATGCCCGACCCGTGGCTTGAAGACGGAAACGTGTGGGAAATTGAACGCCCCGAAGACAGCGTTGAGGTGCATTACAACGGCTCGGTTGAAGAATATTTTGAGGACGGCAGAATGAAGTTCCGCCATGTGGGCTACAACACGGTTATTGCTGAACCTTATGATATGCCCATTTCGGGCTATGATTCAAAGCTTGTGAACACTCTCAGGCTTTGGAGGGCACGCTCGCCTCAGATTATTAATATGAACGAATTCAACCGTGGTGATTATGCTATGGCGGTTAAGGATAAGGAGCTTGCGGAGGTTGTTTCGCAGATTCTTTACCCTGAGGATAACCATTATGAAGGCAAGATGCTGAGATTGAAACAGCAGTATTTCTTTGTTTCTGCAACAATTCAGTGGATTTTGTCAAAACAGAAAAGGCGTGGTCATGCGCTGTGGGAGCTTCCAAAGTATGTGCAGATTCATATCAACGACACACATCCCACAATTGCAATACCTGAAATGATGAGAATCCTTATGGATGATGAGGGTTTTGGCTGGGATGAAGCGTGGGATATTGTGCAAAAGATTTTTGCATACACCAACCACACAATCATGACAGAGGCTCTTGAAAAATGGCCCATGTCCATGGTTGAAAGTCTTTTGCCCAGAGTTTCAATGATTATAAAGGAAATTGACCGCAGACAGCGTGAAAATCTTTATAATCGCTTTGGAAACGATATAGGCAAGATTGAATATATGGCGGTGATTTCAAACGGAAATGTCAATATGGCAAATCTGTGCCTTACTGCCTGCCACAGCATCAACGGTGTTGCGGCACTTCACACAGATATTCTGAAAAATGAGACCTTCCGTGATTATCACATTCTTTCGCCCGAAAAGTTCAAGAATGTTACAAACGGCGTAACTCCAAGACGCTGGTTGCTCAAGGCAAACCCGAAACTTGCGGGAATTATTACCGATGCAATCGGTGACGGATGGATAAAGAATGCTCAGAATCTTGAAAAACTTGAAAAGTTTGCGGAGGATAGCGCGTTCCGTGAAAAGTTTGCTGAAATCAAGCAGGAAAACAAGGTTAAACTTGCGGAATATATAAAGGAACACAACGGAATTGTTGTTGACCCAAGCTCCCTTTATGATGTTCAGATAAAGAGACTTCATGAATATAAGCGTCAGCTTATGAAGGCAATGCACATTGTGTACCGTTACAAGATGATAACCGAGAATCCAAGCCAGGCAAGTATGCTGCCCGAAACCTTTATTTTTGGTGCCAAGGCGGCTCCCGGATACCATACTGCAAAGCTGATTATCAAGCTTATCAACAATATTGCAAATGTGGTTAACAACGACCCAAGAACAAAGGATATTCTGAAGGTTGTGTTTATTGAGAATTACAGCGTTTCAATTGCCGAAAAGATTGTTGCGGCGGCAAACCTCAGCGAACAGATTTCAACGGCAAGCAAGGAGGCATCGGGCACGGGTAACATGAAGCTTATGCTCAACGGTGCTTTGACAATCGGTACCCTTGACGGTGCAAATGTTGAAATTGCCGAGCGTGTGGGTCTTGATAATATCTACATTTTTGGTCTCACATCTCAGGAGGTTCTGAATATTTATGCATCGGGACATTCGGGAAGTGCCGAGGTTTATTCTCAGAATATGGTTGTGAAAAGTATTGTGGACAGCTTTATTGACGGCACATTCACTCCCGACAATCAGAATCTGTTTCAGGAAATTTATCACAGCCTTGTGTTTGGACACGGTTTTGCCGACCCATATCTGCTTCTTCGTGATTTTGAATCATATCTTGATGCAGGTCACCGTATGGCAAAGGATTTCCAGACTCCTGATGTATGGAACAAAAAGGCAATTATAAATGTTTCAAAAGCGGGATATTTCTCCAGTGACCGTTCGATTATGGATTACAACAACACAATCTGGGGACTTGAGAAAATATAAAAATAATGACAAAAGTGACTGTTCATTAAGCATATATAGTGAATAAATTCACATTTTTGCAGGGGCGGGGTTTCATCCCAATGCCATTAAGTTGGGCAGTTTGTCATTCTGAACGCAGTGAAGAATCTTTGTTTTTGGACAGATTCTTCGACTTCGCCTTTGGCTTCGCTCAGAATGACATTCTATTCTCTTCCTTAACTTAATGATATTGGGATGTAACCCCGCCCCTGCAAAAATGC
>JAZRMZ010000087.1:0-3226 GCA_045647905.1 Clostridia bacterium | reverse complement strand
AGACCCTTCGACTGCGCTCAGGGTGACGGGGGGTGGAGTGACCCTTGGATTGCGCTCAGGGTGACGGCGGGGTTGGAGTGACACTTCGACTGTGCTCAGGGTGACGGTGGGGTTGGACTGACCCTTGGATTGCGCTCAGGGTGACGGGGGTGGAGTGCCCCTTGTACTGCGCTCGGAGTGACATTGGATGGGTCATTCTGAGCCAATGGCGAAGAATCTCAAAAAATATAAAAAATAATTTTTTAATAACAGGAGGTAAATACTATGGATATAAGAGAAACACTTATGCAGGATTTGAAGGCTGCAATGAAAGAAAAGGATACAATAAAGAAGAATACCGTAACAATGATTCGCTCGGCAATACTCCAGTTTGAAAAGGACAATCTCACCGAGCTTGATGAAGAAGGCATAATGGAGATAATTGCAAAGGAACTGAAAAAACGCCGTGATGTTCTGCCCGAATATGAAAAAAGCGGACGTGACGACCTTATTGCGGATATTAACCGTGAAATCGAAATTCTTCTTGCATACCTGCCCGAACAGCTTTCAAAAGAGGAGCTTGAAGTGATTGTTGCCGAAGCTGTTGCCGAAACAGGTGCAACCTCAATGAAGGATATGGGCAAAATAATGGCAACGGTTATGCCGAAAACAAAGGGCAGAGCTGATGGAAAGATGATTAATGCGATAGTGAAAGAAAAACTGTCGTAGAAAACATAAAAATTCATCCGTCTTGCGGCTTTTAAATTATTAAATTAAAAAGGAATTTATAAAATGAGCAGATTTTTACCAACCGAATTTGTTGATTCGATATTTGAAATCGACCTTGAAAAACTCAAAAGCATAGGCAAAAAAGGCTTTTTGTTTGATATTGACAACACTCTTGCCACATATGCAATGGCTGTTCCCGATGAAAAAACAATGGAATGGATTGGGCGGCTTCATGAGCTTGGCTTTGGCGTATATCTGATTTCCAACAATAATGAAAGGCGAGTGAAGCCCTTTGCGGAAAGCATAAATGCAGGATATATTGCAAAGGCGCTGAAACCCAGAATAAAACCCATAAGGCAGGCTTGCGCCAATATGGGAATATCTGTTGACGAAGCAGTTTTGGTTGGAGACCAGTTGTTCACCGATATATGGGGAGGAAGCAGAATCGGGATGCACACAATTCTGGTTAAGCCCATTTCTGATGTGGAGCATTGGTTTGTTCGGTTCAAGCGCAAATTTGAGAAACTGATTATGAAACGTTTAAACAAAAAGGGGTAGATGTTATGTCAGCAATTTTTGGACCTGCGGGCAATTGTGAGGATTTTTATGCGGCAAAGCACAAATCTTCCCTTGAAGCGCCCTTATGGGTGAAAGAACATGGCTTGGGAGCATATGAATATCAATGCGGAAAAGGCGTAAAGATTTCGGATGAAGCGGCAACGGAAATCGGCAGAAGGGCGGCAGAGTGTGGAATACAGCTTTCAGTTCATGCACCGTATTATATCAGTCTTTCATCTGTTGAATCTGAAAAGCGTGACAAGAGTATTGATTATATTTTGAAAACCCTTGAAGCTGCAAAGTGTATGGACGCAAAGCGGATTGTTGTTCATTCGGGCTCATGCGGTGATATTACGCGAAAAGAGGCGCTGGAGCTTGCAAAGGATACTCTTTTGCGTGCTGTGAAGGCGGCTGATGAAGCGGGGTTTGGAAATATTGCCATATGTCCTGAAACCATGGGAAAGGTGAAACAGCTTGGAACAGTTGAAGAAGTTTGTGAATTGTGTCTTCTTGACGAAAGATTGATTCCCACCATTGATTTTGGGCACGTTAATTCACAAACCCTCGGAAGTCTGAAAACCTATGAGGGGTATGAACGGATTTTTGATACAATACACAAAAAGCTGGGCGAAGAACGACTGAAGAATTTTCATGCCCATTACAGCCGCATTGAATATACCAATGCAGGTGAAAAAAAGCATCATTGTTTTTCGGAAACCGAATTTGAACCCGATTTTGACCCAATTGGAGAGATTGTTGCAAAACGTGATTTATCACCCATAATTATATGTGAGTCAAGGGGAACTCAAACTCGTGATGCAGTGGCGATTCAGCAAATTTATATGAAGATGAAATGAGAAATGCGCAATGAATAATAAATTAAGCAAGTTTGATGAAATTTTCAGGAAGTGTGATGGAGTTCTTTTGACATCACCGCACAATATGCGGTATTTCAGCGGTTTCACAGGTGGCGAAGGGGCTGTTGTCATAACAAAGGATATGTCTGTTTTGTTTACGGATTCACGGTATACCGAACAGGCAGAAGCGGAAGTGCAGGGGTTTGTTGTTGCAGAAACAAACGACTGGATAAAATCGGCTTGCAGTTTGTTTGAAGAAAACAGCATAAAAACCGTGGCGGTGGAGGATGATTCACTGTCAATGGCAGATTATACGAGATTGAATTCCATTGCTGAAAATTGTGAATTTGTGCCCATGGCATCAAAAATACGTACAATGCGTATGGTGAAAACCCCAGAAGAGCTTGAAAGAATCCGAAAAGCAGAGGAAGTGGGTTGCAAAGCCTTTGAACATATTCTGGATTATATCAAGCCTGATGTTTCGGAGATGGATATTGCCCTTGAAATTGAGTATTTTATGAAAAAACAGGGTGCATCGGGGCTTTCCTTTGACACCATTGCAATATCGGGTGCAAGAACAAGCCTGCCTCACGGCGTTCCAACGAACAAAAAAATTGAGGCAGGGGACTTTGTGACCTTGGATTTTGGCTGTGTTCTTGAGGGTTATTGCTCGGATATGACAAGGACGGTTGTTGTGGGCAAGGCAAGCGAAGAACAGAAAAAAGTCTATAACACGGTAAAGACGGCACAGCAGATTGGGCTTGATACCATTGGTGAGGGCATCGGTTGCGCTGAGTGCGACAAGGCGGCAAGGGATTATATAACTTGCTGCGGCTATGGGCAGTATTTCAGACACAGTCTGGGACACGGTGTGGGGCTTCTTGTTCATGAACTTCCCAACCTTTCGCCAAAGTCGGAATTTGTGCTTGAAAAGAACATGGTTGTGAGCTGTGAACCCGGAATATATATTCCGGGATTTGGAGGTGTTCGCATTGAAGACCTTGTTGCGGTCACGGAGGACGGCTGTGAGAATCTGACACGAGTTACAAAGGATTTGATTGAATTATAAAATAATTTTGAGATATTTGAAAATTTTTCTTGAT
>JAZRMZ010000086.1:0-2297 GCA_045647905.1 Clostridia bacterium | reverse complement strand
CCGTGATATTGTTCATCAATATTGCATTGGCTTTGTTGTTTCCTCCGTCTTTGGCTTTGGTATTAACGAGGTTTGCAAACCAATACAGTTCCGAAACATCGGTAATTTCATAAACAGCATCATTCGTTCCGTCACCGTTTATGTCGTACTTGTCTGTTGTTAATACCGGTTCTGACATAGTTATCTCAGCTGCAGTAGTCGTAACAAAGCTCAGCGGAGCAACCGACAGAAGCATCGCCAAAACAATCAGTATGCTTATGAGTTTGTGTGTTTTTTTCATAGGTTTTCCTCCTTTGTATGTGAATACAAATTATTTACTTTCATATTTTCAGCATCAAGCGGAATTACTTGTTGCTGATTTTTCCTTCGGCAGCAAGCTTTGCTTCAGCTCGTTTGAGTTCTTCAGTAAGAATTCTTGCTGCTCTTTTTACACAAGCATCCGCCTTATTCTCTTTCGTAGGTTTGGTCGGATATTCTTCTGTGGTGTTAACAGTTTTGGTTTTTAAATTATCAGCCATAAACTTACCCTCCGTTAATTATATTCGCTTTTTCAACATATTCCTTGAACTCTTTGAAAATGCGATTACCGATTGAACGGTAGTCCATCGCAAGAACCTTTTCAATCTTTATCCTGCGGATATCTTCAGGTACATTGTAAATCGTCATTATTGTGTTCAATGCAAACGAAATGCGTGTTTCAAACGGTACGGATTTATCAATTGCGTTCAACGTTGCCTGTTCAATGCCTGCGACAAGATATTCCGCCGATTTGAACTGTTCGTCACTCCAATCGGAACAGTATTGAGCAAAAACTTCTTTTGCACGGGCTGTGTCGTTCTTATGAATGATTGAAAGACACTTTGAACTGCCGTATGAAGAAACCAAAAAGTCCTTTGCAATTTCATCTTCCTCGCAAGCCGCAGCCATTGACATCAGTTCAAGACAGATTGAAAGAAGCGAACTCATTCCTTCACCGGCTTCAAGCTCCATCATTTCACGCTGAAATTCGCAAAGCATATTGGTAAGAACCGCAAGCATATCATCCTTTGACGGGAAATAGAAAGAGAGGTGACCTGCGCTTGTATCAAGCTCATCGGCAATCATTCTTAAGGTTGTTACCGAATAACCCTTCGTTATGAACATTTTTGTTGCAATTTTGATCATATCAGATTTTGTTGTGTTGAGTTTTCGTTTTCTGATTTTAATCTCTCCTTTCCACATCAAACTTCAATTTGGTCAAAGCCAAACTTGGTTATGCCCAAATTATAAATCACAAAGGATAATCTTGTCAATATGAATCAATAAAAAATCCAACCGAATTATGTATTAATAGTACAATTGTTTTGCTTTTATATTTGCTCTCCCAAACGGGAGGGCATTTTTTATTGTCTGAAATTTTTTTGAAATTTGGGTGTGCAAAAGTGCCTTCTAATTCCAAACAAGTGAAGGGTGTTTGAAAAGTGACGGCAATTCTGCTTAAATCTTACAGATAACACGGAGTGATTATTAAAATTAAATACAAATATTTCAATCCACTGTGGTGCTGCTCGAAGAGAAGATTTTTAAATATTCTCTCCGATTTTTGTTAGGGGTTTGGGGAAAATATTTCACCAACAAGCGAGTTAAGATTGCAAATGATTTTTTGTGTTTGTGTTCACATTTGCCTTGCTTGCCAATTTAGTGTTGCAAATAAAAAAGAGCCGGAACCCGTTGATTTATTTCGGGATTCGGCTCATATATTTATTTCCGTTCTGTTTCAGCCAATGACGGCAACAGTTATAATCAGGAAAAACTTTTTCGATTTCCGCATAGAATTTTGCGGAATGATTCATCTGTTTTCTGTGGCAGAGTTCGTGAACAATAACGCTGTCGATGATTTCATCAGGCAACAGAACAAGCAAACAGTTGAAGTTAAGATTGCCTTTCGATGAGCAGCTTCCCCAACGTGTGCGCTGACATCGGATTGTGATTTTATTGTAAGTCACGCCGATTCTATCGGCAAAAAATTCAACCTTTTGCGGAATAAACTCTTTTGCTTTTGCAACAAAACTTCTGATTTCTTCTTCGGTATACGGCTCTGTATTCTGAAGAAGTTTTTGTTTTTCCGAAACTGATTTCAGATGTTTTTCTATCCAATCTTTTTTTGACTCAACAAATTTTTCAATATCTTTTTCTTTCATCCGAAGCGGCGCACGGACAATTATTTCATTCGGTTTAACCTGAATTGAAATTGTTTTTCTGTTGCTTTTTATAACAGTAACTTCTGCGTTTTCAAATATCATCGGCATCACATCCTT
>JAZRMZ010000085.1:0-16750 GCA_045647905.1 Clostridia bacterium | reverse complement strand
AGGGAAATACAACAGTTCGTCCCGGCGTAATCTAACGGTTTTCATCGGGGCGGACTGTTGGGTATAGGATATGCAATAAAACAATATTGGTGGTATTATTCTAAAAAATTTTATATTTGTATAGACTTTTTTGAAAACTTGTGATAAAATAGTTGTTAATGATTTCAATGAGGAGTGAAAAAAATGACTTTTTTGAAGAAATATATTTTGAATCAATGGGGAGGAAACGTTTGGGCGTAAGCCCTTGATGTTTTTTGGCAGTTAGTTGAACTGCAGGGATTTGATTTGAATATATTTTTTTGAAAAGGAGATTTTTATTATGAATAAATACAGAGATTTTGATAATTATTTGAAGGAATACCCCACGGCTGACGGATTTTTTGGTGAATACGGCGGTTCGTATCAGGCGGAGGAGCTTATTGAAGCCTTTAAGGAGGCTGATGACGCCTATGAAGCAATTTGTCATTCGGCACAGTTTATTAATGAGCTCCGCAGAATCCGAAAGGAGTTTCAGGGCAGACCCACACCCATTACCCATTGCGAAAGACTGTCAAAGATATTCGGCAACTGTCAGATTTATCTGAAGCGTGAAGATCTTAACCACACAGGTGCTCACAAACTGAATCACTGCATGGGTGAAGGACTTCTTGCAAAGTTTATGGGCAAGAAAAAGATTATTGCAGAGACGGGTGCCGGTCAGCATGGTGTTGCAATTGCAACTGCGGCGGCGTATTTTGGTATGGAATGTGACGTTTATATGGGTGAGGTTGATATTGCAAAACAGCATCCAAACGTAATCAGAATGAAGATGCTTGGCGCAAATGTTGTTCCCGTAACAAAGGGTCTGAAAACTTTGAAGGAAGCCTGCGACGCGGCATTTGAGGCATATCTCAATGAATATAAGGATGCAATTTACTGCATTGGTACTGCGGCAGGGCCCCATCCTTTCCCCAAAATGGTTCGTGATTTTCAGTCGATTATAGGAATTGAGGCAAGAGAACAGTTTCTTGAAATGACAGGAATCATGCCCGATGCAATTGCGGCTTGTGTTGGCGGCGGTTCAAATTCGTTGGGTATGTTTACGCCTTTCCTTGCTGACCCTGTTGAAATATACGGAGTTGAACCTTTGGGCAGAGGTTCTGACGTTGGTGATCATGCGGCAACAATGGCGTACGGAACAAAGGGCATTATTCACGGTTATTCAAGCTATGTTCTTCAGGATGAAAAGGGCGAGCCCCTTCCTGTTTATTCAATTGCCAGCGGTCTTGATTATCCCGGCGTTGGCCCCGAACACGCTTTCCTTCGTGATATGAACAGAGTTCATTATGAAACTGTGTCGGACGAGGAAGCAATGGAGGCATTTTTCCTGCTTTCAAGATATGAGGGTATTATTCCTGCGATTGAGAGTGCTCATGCTGTTGCATACGCAATCCGTTATGCAAAGGAGCATAAGTCAGGTTCTATTCTTGCCTGCCTTTCGGGTCGTGGTGATAAGGATATTGACTATGTTTACGAAAAGTACGGTTGCGGCGAGCAGTTTAAGCTGGATTATGATGTAAAGTAAATAATTGGCGGGGCTGTTGCATTTAGCGCAGACCGTTCAAAGGAACAAAACTGCAAGAGAACGATATTTGTGAAAATTAATTTAAAATAAAAAATGTTGAAATTCGCCGAAACCTCGGCGGATTTCTTTTTTTTAATCCTTTGAACTATCCGCAAAGCTCATCGATTTGTGGATTCTGCATCTAAATTCATTCGCTCCAAAAGGAAGGGGTTGCTTAATGCAACACTGCAGATTACAGACAAACCCTATTTGTCATTCTGAGGGAGCGAAGCGATTCGAAGAATCTTATAATTTTATGCAGGTTCAAGACCCTTCGACTGCGCTCAGGGTGACAGAGTGATGAAAAAGTCATCACTCTGAGGCGTTGCTTAACGCAACAACCCCGCTTGTTGATTTTGCAATGAAAAGTTATAGCATAAAATTCGTGATTTCATTATAATATAGATAGGTAGGGACTTATTTGTGTGTTAAAGTTTTGTCAATTAGTGAAAATTTTACATAGTGAAAAAAATCGGAAAAACCAATCTTGGAAATTTTGCATATAATTTAAGAAAATTTTCGTGAAAGTATTGCAATAAAACCCAAAAAGTGATAAAATAATACCATTATTTTTAAAAAATCTATATTTTAGGGGGCATAGATAATATGTCATATGTTGAAAGAGTTATTGAAGAAGTAAAAAGAAAACACGCAGGCGAGCCTGAATTTATTCAGACCGTCACAGAAGTTTTCACCAGTATTGCTCCTGTTGTTGAAAAGCATCCCGAATATGAAAAGGCAGCTCTTCTTGAAAGAATGGCTGAACCCGAAAGAACAATTATGTTTCGTGTGGCTTGGGAGGATGACAACGGCAAGGTTCATGTAAACACAGGCTATCGTGTGCAGTTTAACAGTGCAATCGGTCCTTACAAGGGTGGACTTCGCTTCCATCCGTCAGTTTATCTCGGTCTAATTAAGTTCCTTGGCTTTGAGCAGACTTTCAAAAACAGTCTTACTGGTCTCCCCATTGGCGGCGGTAAGGGTGGTTCTGACTTTGACCCCAGAGGTAAGAGTGATTCTGAAATCATGAGATTCTGTCAGGCGTTCATGACAGAGCTTCAGAGACATATCGGTCCTGACGTTGACGTTCCTGCAGGTGACATTGGTGTTGGCGGCAGAGAAATCGGTTTCCTTTTTGGTCAGTACAAGAGAATCAAGGCTTGTTGGGAAAACGGCGTTCTTACAGGTAAGGGTCTTTCTTACGGCGGTTCGCTCATCAGACCCGAAGCTACGGGATTTGGTGCTACATATTATGCAAACGAAGTTCTCAAACACGAAAATGACGTGTTTGAAGGAAAGACAGTTGCCGTTTCAGGTTTCGGTAACGTTGCATGGGGTGTTTGTCAGAAGGTTGCTGACCTTGGCGGCAAGGTAGTTACCATTTCAGGTCCTGACGGTTATGTTTATGATCCTGACGGTGTTACAACAAAAGAAAAGATTGCATATCTTCTTGAAATGCGTTCATCAGGCCGTGACCGTGCACAGGATTATGCTGATAAGTTTGGATGTCAGTTCTTTGCAGGCAAGAAACCCTGGGAAGTTAAAGTTGACATTTGTATGCCTTGCGCTACTCAGAACGAAGTTACACTTGAAGAAGCGAAGAAGATTGTTGCAAACGGTACAAAATATTATATTGAAGTTGCAAATATGCCCACAACCGATGATGCTATGGAAGCAATCAAGGAAGCAAAGCTCATCATTGGTCCTTCAAAGGCTGTTAATGCCGGTGGTGTTGCGGTTTCATCTCTTGAAATGGCTCAGAACTCAATGAGATATAACTGGACAGCGGAAGAAGTTGACGAAAAGCTCAAGGGCATTATGATTAACATTCATAAGGTTTCAATGGAAGCTGCTGAGGAATACGGTCTTGGTTATGACCTTGTTTCAGGTGCAAACATTGCAGGATTTATGAAGGTTGCGGACGCAATGCTTGATCAGGGTATTTATTAATATTTGGATGATTGGTATAAACGGGAATTTTCGTGTTGAAAATTCCCGTTTTTTTTTGAGGTTTTTTTGAAAGATGCTTCGATAAGCTCAGCGTGACAATGAAGATGCTTCGACAAGCTCAGCATGACAGGGAAGATTGACAAGCTCAGCGTGACAATGAAGATGCTTCGATAAGCTCAGCGTGACAATGAAGATGCTTCGACAAGCCCAGCATGACAGGGAAGATGCTTCGACAAGCTCAGTATGACAGGGAAGATGCTTCGACAAGCTCAGCATGACAGGGAAGATGCTTCGACAAGCTCAGCATGACAGGGAAGATGCTTTGACGGGTGCGGCATGATAGGGAAGATGCTTCGACAAGTTCAGCATGACAATGAAGATGCTTCGGCGGGGGCGGCGTGAAATGAAGTATGCTGAGCAGGTGACAACACGGGAGACTGCGTAAAGGAAAGAAGCAAATGGCAAAATATACAAAATATGGTGTGTATTATTATTAAAAACGACAAAATATAGAAAATTTCGTAAAGTTATTGAAAAAAATGCGAAAATATTATAAAATGTATTTGTTAAAAATTTTTAATGAGGAGTGAAATCTCATGAACACAATGGAGAAGCTGTTTAAGCTGAAAGAAAACAAAACGAATGTCAAGACTGAGATTATCGCAGGTATAACAACATTCCTTGCAATGTCATATATCCTTGCGGTTAATCCCAGCTATCTTGGTGACATTCCGGGTGCAACACGTGCGGGCATTTTTATGGCAACGGCAATTTCTGCTGCAATCGCAACACTTTGTATGGCGTTTTTTGCAAATTACCCTGTGGCTCTTGCTTCGGGTATGGGTCTTAATGCGTTCTTTGCATTTACGGTTTGCGGTGCTATGGGCTATTCCTATGAAGTTGCTTTGACGGCAATTCTTGTTGAAGGTCTTATCTTTATGATTCTTTCAATATTCAAATTCCGTGAAGCTCTTGTGAACAAGATTCCTGCAAATCTGAAGTTCGGTATTACGGCAGGTATTGGTTTGTTTATTACGATTATTGCATTGATTAATGCCAAGATTGTTATAGCAGATCCTGCAACAACTGTTGCAATGGGTAATCTTGCATCTCCCGGTGTTGCTTTGGCAATTTTGGGTCTTTTGGTTATCGGTGTGCTTCAGCATTTCAAGGTTCCGGGCGGAATTCTTCTTGGTATTTTGATTACATGGGTTCTGGGTATTGTTGCTGAGCTTGTGGGTTGGTATGTTGTTGACCCTGCAAACGGTGTATATTCTGTGATTCCCAATCTTTCATGGGATGCAATAAAAGCTAACTTTGCAGCACCTGCATTATTTAAATTTGATTTTAAGTTTATTGTAGATAATTTTGCGGGCTTTGCGCTTGTGGTATTTACTTTCCTTTATACGGATATTTTTGATACTGTTGGAACTCTTATCGGTGTTGCTGAAAAGGGTGAACTTCTTGATAAGGACGGCAGACTTCCCAAGGCAGGTGGCGCTTTGATGGCTGACGCTGTTGGTACGGTTGTTGGTGCGTGCCTTGGTACTTCAACAGTTACAAGTTATGTTGAATCAAGTGCCGGTGTTGCGGCAGGCGGAAAAACAGGTCTTACTGCGGTTACAACTGCTGTTATGTTCCTGATTGCAATTGTATTTGCACCTGTGTTCCTTGCAATCCCCGGATTTGCAACAACTCCTGCTATGCTTTATGTTGGTCTTCTGATGCTTTCATCTGTTAAAAAAGTTGACTTTAGCGGCGATGCGGCAGATACAATCGGTGCATTCCTTGCAATCATTATGATGCCTTTCACATATTCAATTGCAAACGGTATTATGTTTGGTATGATGGCTTGGGTTATTTTGAAGCTTGTTACCGGCAAGGCAAAGGACATCAGCGGTGTTATGTGGGTTTCTGTTGCTTTGTTTGCAGCTTATATTGTTCTCAAGGTTATGGGACTTGCATAATCAGGATAAAATATAATTAGTCAAATGTCCCCCGTCATTTTGGCGGGGGATGTTTTGTGGAAAAGGAGTATTGTTATTATGGATAGAACTTATAAAATGACAATTGCAGGGGTTGAACGTGAACTTCCCCTTTGCAAGGTGAATGAAAAACTGTATATTGCGGCATTTATTATGTTTGGTGATGTGGAAGTGACCATGAAGTCTGCGGAGGCTCTTTTGGAAAAGGCTCCTGAATTTGATATTCTGATTACTGCTGAATCAAAGGGAATTCCCCTTGTGCATGAAATGGCACGCCAATCGGGGAATAATTATTATGTTGTTGCCCGAAAGGGTCCGAAACTTTATATGAAAGATATTGTTACAACAAAGGTGGATTCAATAACAACTGCACATACCCAGACTCTTTGCATAGGAGCGTCCGAAGCTGAAGCAATGAAGGGTAAGCGTGTTTTGGTTGTTGATGATGTTATCAGTACGGGTGAATCCCTTGAGGCTCTGGAGACCTTGATTAATCAGGTTGGAGGAAATATTGTGGGCAGAATGGCGGTTCTTGCAGAGGGAGATGCCCAAAGACGTGAGGATATTACTTATCTTGCTCCGTTGCCATTGTTTGATGCTGAAGGTAATGTTATCTGAATTTGAAACAATAGAAAGGCTACTATGTCTGTAATGAGATTTGTTATTGGAATTTTTCTTGTTTTTGCGGTTTTTGGCAGTGCTAATTATTATATTGCACGCAGAATCTGGCAATGTATTTATGTTGCTTTTCCCAAGCTGAATAAACGATTTTTTACCGGGATTGTTGTTTTGCTGATGTTGCTGAGTGTTCTTGGATTTGTAAAATCTTTTTTGCCTTTGCCTGATGCTGTGAAAAGTATCGTTGGTGCTATTGGAATGTACTGGCTTGGGATATTTGTGTTTTTTCTTGTATTTTTTCTCTTTGCGGATATTGTTTTGCTTTTGGGGAAGTTTGTCAGGATTATTCCGTCACCGTTGCCTGAAAAGACTCGTTTGTATTCGGGGCTTGTGGTTGTTCTGGTTGTTGGGTTTCTGACAGGGTACGGGATATATAATGCGAAACAGATAAAAACTGTTTTCTACGATATTGCTTTGGCTGAGAACAGGCTTGTTGGAGAAATGAATGTTGTTCTGATAAGTGATTTGCATCTTGGGGCTCTTGGTTCGGAAAGCAAGTTGATTAATGCTGTTGAGAAAATAAATGGACTGAAGCCGGACATCGTTTGCATTGCAGGAGATATTTTTGACAATGATTTTTCTGCTGTAAAAAATCCCGAAAGGGCGGCAGGGGCTTTGAAAAGTATAGAGACAAAGTACGGAGTGTTTGCCTGTCTTGGAAATCATGATGCAGGAACGACCGTGGAGAAAATGCTGAGTTTTCTTGAACAAAGCAATGTTAATATTCTTCTTGAGGATTATGCGGTTATTGATGACAGAATGATTTTGCTTGGACGGGCTGATGGAGACCCCATTGGAGGTTTTTCCGAAGTTGAACGGAAAAGGGCGGATTATGTTTTGAAGGATATTGACAAAAATTTACCTGTTCTTGTTATGGATCACAATCCGTCAAATATTGACGAATATGACAGTGGAGTTGACTTGATTGTGTCGGGACATACTCACAAGGGACAGATTTTCCCGGGGAATTTGATTACGAATATGATGTATGCTGTTGACCACGGATATTATCGAGAAAGAGATGATTCTCCCCAGGTTGTTGTTACCTCGGGGCTTGGTACATGGGGGATGCCCATGCGTGTTGGGACATCAAGTGAAATTGTTAGTATTAAATTGAATTAGGGTTTGATTTGGTAAAGATCCTTCGGCTGCGCTCAGGATGACATTAGGGCGGCAGAGATCCTTCGACTGTGCTCAGGATGACTTTGGGGTGGCAGAGATCCTTCAGCTGTGCTCAGGATGACTTTGGGGCGGCAGAAATCCTTCGGCTGCGCTCAGGATGACTTTGGGGTGGCAGGATATGGGATTTGTAAAGAAACGATATTTTTATTAAAATAGGAATTTTGAAAGCGGATTAGTCAAAAAACTATCCGCTTTTATATATTATATAGACAAAATAATAAAAGTGAAACTTTTTTATTGACATAAAACGTTTATAATGATAGAATTATTCTGTATAGGTATGTGAAAAAATAATTTACATAAAGAAAGGAAAGATGAAAATGGTAAAAGTTTTCAAGAGTGTTTTGTCGTGCATCCTGATATTAACAATGCTCTTCAATATGGTGGTCTTTGTTTCGGCTGCTGAAAGAGATGAGTTGTCTGCATCCTTTGAATGGACAAACGATTTTGAACAAGGAGAGTGGAAAAAGGACGGAGCGGCATTTTCGGTGTCGGATTTCGAACCGGGAAGCGAAGTGATTCGTTATTTCAAAATTGAGAATGCAGGAGAACTTGCATTTTCATATGAAATGAACTTGATTGCATCCGAAATGGGAGTTCTGGCAAGTGTGATTGATGTATATTGCAAAAAGGAAATCGCTTCAAATGTAACTGTTGCGAATATGACAAAAATCGGAACTCTTGCGGAGGTTCTCAACGGTTTGGCAATTGGGGGCGGAAGCATTGTGCCCGAAGGTGAGTCGGTAAGTACGGCTTACACAAAGGAAACGGTTGTTGCAGTTGCTTTCAAGATGGCTGAAAATGTTGCCAATGAATTTATGGATAAAGGAACAGGCGATTTTTCAATTCAGCTTAACCTCACATCTTTTGATGAGGCAAATAAGTTTAAGGTGAAATTTGAAAATACAGATAAATATTTGTACCGTGTGGGTAATGCAAATGCAGTTAGCCTCAGTTCACTTTTTGAAGCTGTTGACAGAGCTGAGATTGGTAATGTTTCGGTTGCAATCAACTCACTTGACGCAAACACGGATGTTGCGGGTACATATACAGCAAACAGCACAGATTGGACATTAGGTACAATCAAATTCAGCGGCACAGGTCCCGTTGAAGTGACAATTGACGACGACAAATACACCAATCCGGTTTCATTGAAACTGGAAGTTGTTGATGCAACCAATGTCACAGCATATAGTGGACTTAAAAATCAAACAAGTGTTTTGCTTAATGATATTACAATGTCAAGTGGCGCAAACTATTATCTTTCCAATGCAACCCTTTATGGTAATGGATTCACATTTGATGTAACAAATGGTGCTTACACAGGGAAAGGTTCCATTTCAAACAACTATCTTGTGTGCATTAGCAATGCAAGCATTGATAATGTGAAAATTGTAGGTTCTGTCTATACTAAGTATGGTGCACAGGTAGATAATGAGTATAACAGACCTGTGGTTTTGTCCATTGGCGACAGTACAATCACGAACAGCTACATTGCAAACTGTGCCGCTCCGGTTCGTGTCAGAGACGGTAATCTTGAAATTATAAATTCAACACTAAAGGGCGGAAATTTTGCAAACCTTGATATAAGAAACGGTAATATTATCCTTGATAATGTTACCACAATAAACCAGGTGAACGGAAACGATTTGGCGGCAGATGGAACTGTCGTTGTTGGTCTTGGTATTGTGGTATACTATGAAAATGTTCTTGATACAGCGACAGTTGAGGTTAGAAATGGTATTACACAGTACAATAATCTTTCTGAAACTCAAGTAAACACTTACATAACAGATGCAACTGCAAAACAATTGACAAGTCAAATGTTCAAATATTCTGATATCCAGTATAATGACGGAAGTGATACATGGGTAAATACAGGTATTTTTTCAATGACAGAGAATGTTGGTGATTCCAACATCTCAAATGTTGACGGATATGCTTCTATGAATGTTTCTTATGCAGGGAAAAATGGTTTTGTCCGTACAAAAGTTCCTGACGCAACGAGTGTTTCGGAAAATGTTCCTGCGTATGAAAGTTCTGTGCAGTATGCAATTGCTCCCGCTTACAGCTTTGAATACCCCCTTGAAGGAAAGAAAAACTATATTGCAGTTACCGAAGATTCAAACAGATGGTGCTATTACGATAACGGAACTGTACGTATCTCTTTTGATGACGGAGAGTCGGTAAGCTTTGACACCTCAATTTTGACGGTTACAAAACAGGGACAGGTGCTTCCTTATACAGTTACAATGAACGGCACAGATTATACAGAAAAAAACATAACCTTTAATTCTGCAGGAAGTTATCAGCTTGTATACACATACAGCGATGATAATAACTATGCAGTTGATGCAAACGGCGAAATTGAAAAGTATACAATGACCTATAACAAGGTAATCAACATCAAAGCCAATGCGGTTATGCCTGATGCAAAAAATGCAGGGTTTGACTTTGGAAGCAATGGTTCAAAAAGCGTTACTGCAGGCGGAAATACATATATTATGCCAAATGTATCGGCAACAAGTGCGAACAAGATTGGAAGTAAAACTATTGACGGACAGACGATTTATTATCCCATCGTTGAAATTATAATGTCTGACGGAAAGACATCACATAGTTCCGCATGGAATGCATATTTCCCCGTGTTAAGCGGAATTATAACAATTACCGACTATGCAAATGAAGGAACCGGTGATGCAGTTACTTATGGTGCATCCACAACAACGATGCCTGAAGGACTGTCACTTGTTGGTGATGCGAGTGCATTGTTTAAATATCAGTCAAGTTCGTTGGCCGGAGCTTCGCCTGTGGTGAAAAACAATATTCTTGTGTATTCGTCACCATCAATTTCGGCAAAAAGAGAAGAATACAATACTGTTGTAGAATATACTTATACTGACAATAAGGGTGCAACATACCATTATTTTGTTGGCTATCATGCACCGGCACAGTCGTATTCATCTATATGTGTAACAGGTGATACCCTTGTAACACTGGCTGACGGAAGTTTAAAACGTATTGACGAGGTAACGTACGATGATATACTGCTTGTGTGGGACTTCTTTGAGGGGAAATACGCTGCTTCTCCAGCGGGCGTTATTGTTAAATATGATGAGAATGAGTATCCAATTACGGATTTGTATTTTGATGATTCAACAAAACTTAGATTTGTAGGTCGGCATGGATTATATGATGCGGATCTAAGTCAGTATATTTTTGTTGATGAGTATAATATTGCGGATTTTGTTGGACATAGCTTTGTGAAGATAACAACAGAAGATGGTGTTGTTTCAAACAAATATGTTAAGCTGGTTGATTATAAGGTTTCGAGAGAATTTACAAAATGTTATTCTTTGCAGACGGTTAGATATGATAATTGTGTTGCGGAAGGTATTTTAACTATAACTCCACATCCTGTTGAAGGATGGTACGATTATTGTAAAATCGGCGAGAATATGAAATATGATGCTGAATCGATGGAGGAAAATATTGCAAAGTATGGATTGTATACTTATGCGGATTTTGAAGATTATATAAGTGAAGATGTGTTTTATGCGTTTAACTGCCCGTATCTAAAAATTATTGTTGGTAAGGGGTATTGTACGTTTGATGATATTATAGCACTAATCGAAAAATACGGACTTGGAATCGTTCGGAGCGATGAACAAAATATAGCATCATTGAACTTTGATGAGGAGCAGTCCCTCACCATCACCTTGGCCGGTAACAGTATTGCGGCGGCAAATTATGATGCTATGGTTTCGGGCGAAGGGGTTGCAGCCGGTGAAAGCGGTTATACAATCAATGCGGCTGAGTGCGATATTGTTGTTACGGCAAGCGGCACAGCGACAACGGGATATGCAAAGATTACCGTTGGCGAAGATGTATATTATACCAATCAGATTGCAAAGGGTGAGAGCTTCACTCTCACGGTGAAAAATGCTGTTGGCAAGGAGTTATCGGTTGAATCATTCTGGGGTAATTCGGCAAATTATGATGTTGCGCAGGATGCTTTGATTGAGAGCGGAAAGGTGATTGAATATACTTATACAGTTGAGATTACAGCAACAAATGCAACAGAAACAGAAAACGGTTATGCTGTGACAGAAAATGAAAGTGTGTTCAAACTTACGGCAAACGGAAGTGCAACACCCGGATATGCAAAGATTTCGGTTAACGGTGATGATTATTATACAGAAGCCATTGCAAAGGGTGAGACATTTACATTCACGGTGAATAATGCAAAGGGCAAGACGGTTGCAATTGAGACCTTCTACGGAGAACCAACAGCAGAAAATCTTATTGCAAGCGGAAGTAAAATTGGTTATGTTGCAGAAGTGACAGCAGAAAATGCAACACTTAACGAAGATGGAAAGTATGTTGTGGATGCTGATGAAGCAACCATTACGGTTACTGCAAGTGGCACATCAGAGGGGTATGCAAAGATTACGGTGGGTGAAGAAGTTTACTACACCAAGCAGATTGTAAGCGGAGAAAGTTTTGTAATGACTCTGAAAAATGCAAAGGGCAAGATTTTTGATGTTGAAACAATCTGGGCGAAATCGGAAAATGACGGAGTTGCACAGGATGCTTTGGTTGAGAGCGGAAAGGTGATTGAATATACTTATACGGTTGAGATTACGGCGACAAATGCAATGGAGACAGAAAACGGTTATGCTGTAACGGACAATGAAAGTGTGTTTACTATCAAGGCATTTGGAACGGCAACAATGGGTTATGCGGTGGTTGCTGTTGACGGAGATGTATATTATACGCAAAAAATTGTACCCGACGAAGAAGTTAAGGTTACATTGAAGAATGCAAAGGGAAAAATCGTTGAAATTACATCATTCTATGGTGAATTTGATTATGGAACAATTCCAGAAGAATATATTCTCGGAAATGATGATATAATTGATTGCGGTACATTCTCGATTAAGTCTGTTGAGGGTACAAAGGTTGTTCTTTCAAATACAACAAAGTATGCGTCTGAGACGGTTGATATTTATGTTGCAGTTTATGATTCGCAGAACAGAATGGTTGCTGTTAAGTCGGAAAGTAATGTTTCAGTTGCAGGAAAAGATGAACATACATTTGATTCAAAGCTGACTATTCCCGAAAACGGATATGCAAAAGTCTTTGTATGGAGTGGAAACGGTGCGTTCAAGCCATTTTTCAGTGCAAGATAGTTTGGTCTTTGTGTATATATTAGCATTTAAAAAGGAAAAATGTAAATACCGTATATGAATTTAAAATTATAGCCTGACAGAAGTTATACCAATCGGGTTCGGATAATTTTTGTCAGGCTAACGTCAAAAGGACTTGACAAAATGGGAAAAATAAGGTAAAATAGTTAAAGTTACTCATGAGGGAGTAGTTTGGCGCATGATATGATTGCGTGGCAAGTCGTCATTCACGACCGGGCGACGGTTCGGCTTGTCTTAAATAACAAGACTCATGTACGGTGTTCCGTGCATGGGCTTTTTTTTTCAAGGAGGATAAAAAATGGAAGTACTTTACGAAAATTTATTGCAAATCAACTGGCAGCAGCTTGTGATGTGGATAATCGGAGCGGTTCTGATTTTTCTTGCGATCAAGAAGGAAATGGAGCCAACGCTTCTTTTGCCCATGGGATTTGGAGCAATTCTGGTTAACTTACCCAATTCCGGGGCGGTTGAAACTCTTGAAACTTTGTTCAGTGCAGGTATTTCAAATGAACTTTTTCCGTTGATTCTGTTCATCGGTATCGGTGCTATGATTGATTTCGGTCCTTTGCTTTCTAATCCGAAGTTGATGATATTTGGTGCGGCGGCGCAGTTTGGAATTTTCTTTACCTTGTGTTTTGCGTCAATGTTCTTCCCGAATATCAAGGATGCGGCATCAATTGCGATTATTGGTGCGGCTGACGGTCCTACATCAATCGTTGTTGCTCAGGCTCTTGATTCAAAGTATCTTGGTGCCATTATGGTTGCGGCATATTCGTACATGGCGTTGGTTCCTATTATTCAACCGCCTGTAATAAAGTTGCTTACAACAAAAAAAGAGCGCAGGATTCGGATGGAATATACGCAAAAGGAAGTTTCAAAGACTACAAAAATTTTGTTCCCTATTGTTATTACTGCCATTGCGGGGCTTGTTGCTCCTGATTCGGTGGCGTTGGTTGGCTTCCTTATGTTCGGAAACCTTATTCGTGAATGTGGAGTTCTGAATTCACTTTCGGAGACGGCGCAGAAGTCTTTGGCAAACATAGTTACGATTTTCCTCGGTATAACAATTTCGCTCAGAATGGAAGCAAGCGAGTTCTTGCAGACGGAAACACTTCTTATTCTCGGACTTGGTCTTGTTGCCTTTATTTTTGATACGGCAGGCGGAGTTTTGTTTGCAAAGGCTATTAACCTTTTCTCAAAAAAGAAAATCAATCCTATGATTGGTGCGGCAGGAATTTCGGCATTTCCTATGTCGGGTCGTGTTGTTCACAAAATGGGACTCCAGGAAGACCCTCAGAACTTTTTGCTTATGCACTCAATCGGTGTTAATGTTTCGGGTCAGATTGCCTCTGTTATTGCGGGTGGTTTGATACTTAACTTCTTCTTATAAGAAAGGTGGAGGTATATATATGTTTTTTGAACCAATGAATTTTTTAAACAATCTTGGATATATGGGAATCGGGATGCTTGGTATATTTGTTGTTATCGGGGTTATAATTGCTTTGACAACGGTGCTGAATTCGGTAACATCAAAAGATGACAAACAATAATATGTTTTGGGGGCTGTTTTTAACAGCTCCTATTATTTTTTTAAAAATAAAAGTGCATATTATATAAAGGAAAATACTTGAAAATTGAAAAGATATATAGTAAACTATATTTGGATATATATCAAGGAGATGACATTATGAGAAAAACAAAAGTTATATGCACAATTGGTCCTGCTTGTGAAAGTGAGGAAATTATAGAAAGAATGTGTCTTGAGGGGATGAATGTGGCTCGGCTTAATTTCTCTCACGGGACACACGCAGAACATCAGAATAAAATTGATTTGATAAAGAAGGTTCGTGAAAAGCTTGGGTTGCCTATTGCAATTATGCTTGACACAAAGGGGCCTGAATATCGTATAGGGACTTTTAAGAATAAAAAGATTACCCTTGCTGATGGTGATACTTTTACCTTTACCATTGATGATGTTGAGGGTGATGAAACGAGAGTTTCGGTTAATTATGACCATCTTATGGAGGATTTGAGCGTTGGAGATACGGTTACGGTCAATAACGGGCTTGTCAGCTTTAAAGTAAAGAAAATTAGCGGAAATGATGCTGTTTGTGAGGTTGTTGCGGGAGGCGAGCTTTCGGATAAGAAAAGCATGAATTTTCCGGGGAAAGTTATGAAGCATGAATTCCTCAGCGCTCAGGATAAGGATGATTTGCTTTTTGGAATCCAGAATGAGGTGGATTTTGTTGCGGCATCCTTTGTTTCACGCAAGAAGGATGTTGAAGATATGCGGAATTTCCTCAACGCCAATGGCGGCGAAAATATTGACCTTATTGCAAAGATTGAAAACAGAAGCGGTGTTGACAACGTGGAGGAGATTTGTGAAATTGCCGACGGTATTATGATTGCCCGTGGTGATTTGGGAGTTGAGATTCCCTTTGTTGAGGTGCCTGCGGTTCAGAAGTATCTGATTAATAAATGCCGTATGCTTGGAAGCCGTGTTATTACCGCAACGGAAATGCTTGAAACCATGATATATAATCCGCGTCCCACCCGTGCGGAACTTTCGGATGTTGCAAACGCTGTTTATGATGGAACTTCAGCAGTTATGCTTTCGGGTGAAACGGCATCGGGTAAATATCCCGTTGAAGCGGTGAAAAATATGGTTGAGATTGTTCGGTTCACCGAGATGGGCATTAATTATGACAAAAGATTTAAAAATTCGGAATTCGAGATTCGGAGCAATCTGGATGCTATTTCACATTCCACTTGTTCAATGGCAATTGATGTTAACGCAAAGTGCATTGTTGTCAGTTCGCTCAGCGGAAAGACAGCACGAATGGTCAGCCGTTTCAGATGTCCTGTTGATATAATCGGAATGACAACGGATGAAAAAGTGTGGAGAAAGCTGAATCTCAGTTGGGGTGTTACGCCGGTTATTTGTGAAGAATTTAACTCGGTTGAGGTTATGTTCTATCATGCTGTGAATGAAGCAAAGAAAATTCTTGAGCTTTCGAAGGGTGATAATGTGGTTCTTACGGGCGGTCAGCCAAACGGTCAGAGTGGAAATACAAATCTGATTAAGGTTGAAAGGATTGCAAGGTAAGGTTTGGTTTTGAGTTTATTGAAAGGCGGGATATGAATGAATATACTGCACATGAAATATGCTGTTGAGGTTGCAAGGGCTGGGTCTTTGAAAAAGGCATCTGATGTTCTTTTGATTGCGGTGCCAAACATCAGTCGTTCGATTAAAGAGCTTGAGGCGGATTTGGGTATAACAATTTTTGAACGTACCACAACCGGTATGCTGTTGACCCCTGAGGGTGAAGAATTTGTGAACTACGCAAAGGGGATTCTTGGGCAGATTGAACAGGTTGAACGGCATTACAAAGAGGGGGCTCCCAATAAGCAGAAATTTTCAATATCGGTGCCCCGTGCCTGTTATATATCAGAGGCTTTTGCGGAGTTTTCACGGACGCTTGCTAAAGATTCTGCAGAAATTTTTTATAAGGAGACAAATTCTCAGCGAACAATTCATAATATGATTAATCATGATTATAAACTGGGAATTATCAGATATGCAGAGAATTATGATAAGTATTTTAAGTCTATGCTTGATGAAAAAGGGTTTGTTTATGAGCTGGTGAATGAATTTTCCTATTCGCTTATAATGAGTGCTGAAAATCCACTTGCCTCAAAAGAGAAAATTACCTTTGATGATTTGGCACGTTTTATTGAAATTGCTCATGCTGACCCTTATGTGCCGTCGATGCCCCTTTCGAAGGTTGTGAAGGAGGAGCTTCCTGACAATATTGACAGAAGAATTTATATATTTGAGAGAGCAAGTCAGTTTGATTTGCTTGAAAAAAATCCGGACACTTTTATGTGGGTGTCGGCTGTGCCTCAAAGTCTTCTTGATAAATATAATATTGTTCAAAGGATGTGTGAACAAAACAAAAAGCTGTATAAGGATGTTTTGATTTATAAAAAAGGCTATAAGTTGACTGAAATTGACAGCAGATTTATAGATAAGCTTTGTGAGTCCAAGAGGAAGATATTCGGATAATTCTGGTGGAGGGACTGCCATGTTATTCCTTAGTTGCCTGACGGAGGGGAAAGATTCTTCGCTTTGCTCAGAATGA
>JAZRMZ010000084.1:0-5113 GCA_045647905.1 Clostridia bacterium | reverse complement strand
GAAATTATCGGAAACGTGTTCACTGACCTTGGTTCATCGGCTATTACCATAGGAAACGCCATGCAGATGGATTTTGTTGAACCGAAGCCCATAGAGGGACCAACAAATATTATGTGGCGAAAGGGTTATACCGCATCCAATGCGTATGGAGATATGCTTGGCATTGCGTGGCGAGCAATCAGCGACTACGGTTCATATGTTGACACAAGCGATTCTGCAACGGTTCAGCAGTCATTGAAGCCCGGCAGGGGTTGGAGAAGCACCGAAAATGTTCTTGAAAAAGGCATTTATCCGTGGATAAAGATTGACCTTGACAGCGAATATTCAATTGACAGCATCAGACTTTCATTTGAGGACGGACAGTCGACGGGTAAGGTCAGCAGTGTTGAACGTAGTAACTTTGAGGTGCTGGCGTCAAATGATGAGGATTTTGAGGAATATGAAGTTTTGGGAACTGTGACCGACCCTGCAAGCATAATCACAAACATTGAAGGCACAGACAACAAATATCGTTTTGTGATGCTTCGCAAAACAAAGCTTGAACCCTTTGCTCTGACGGGTATCTGGATTTACAGCTATGACATTGGTCCTTCGGGTCAGCGTGGTGCACCAACCAATATTACAATAGCAAACAACTATATTCAGCGACCTGCAATGATTAACACTCAGGGGTTGGGAATTCTTACTTATTACACAAAGAATATGGTGATTGAACATAACGAAATTTATGATGCACCCTATTCGGGAATTTCCATTGGTTGGAACTGGCAAAATCCTCAGACCACAGGCGGAGACAACAAGGTGAATTACAACCGTATTCACAACGTTATGAGGTATACCAATGACGGCGGCGGAATTTATCATTTGGGAACAGGCCCCAAGGATGAGATTGTTGGAAACTATATAAGCAGGCTTGACGGAAATCAGGGCTTTGCAATGTATATGGACTCAGGCTCAACCGAGACAACATGGAAGGATAATGTGGTGCTTGAAAGCTCAACAACATCCCATTTTGCAACACTTTCAGATAACTGTACCATTGATGGAGTGTGGTCAGATGTGGGAGTGTTTGACAACCTGACAAACGCAACTCGTGAAGAAGAAACACACGTTGTTAAAAATGATCACATAATTGACGTTACCAACCCACCTGAAGAGGCGGCAAGGATAATGGCGAATGCGGGGCTTACCGAAGAATTTGAATACATTCGCGAAAGAGTTCCTCAAAATGAATATCCGCTGATTAAAGGCCCTTACACACACAGTCCGTGTTTGCGTGTATATGACGGAAAAGCGGTGAGACGTGTATCATATTTTATTGGAATGGCAAGCAACATTGTGGATTCGGGACGTTTTGGTGATTTGCCATGGCTATATGACCCTGAATTTAAGTATACATTGCAATATCATATTGACCGATTGAGAATCGCAGGCAACAGCACCGATGATATTGCGGGCGGCAGAATTGAAGAGCAGGCTGCCCTTCGTGATGAAATCGAAAGGGCATATGATTCGGTGGTGCATCCTGAATGGGATGAAATGCTGGCTTTGTGTGAACAAAAGCTTGGAGAAGCAAAGGTTGGCAATGCAATCGGGTCATATCCTGAAAAAGCAATCAAGCAGTTTAAAGAGAAATATGAAGCCGTGAAGGCCACCAATCCTCAGACAAAGGCTGATAAGTTTGTTGCAGTTCTGGATTTGGAAGAGGCATATGAGGCTTTGGAAGCTCAACAGTTTGCCGCAGATATCACCTATGTGTATGTGAAAGACGGCAAGACAGAGATTGACAGAGAACACAAAACTGTTAATATAACCTTGCCTGCAGGTGAGGATATATCTCAGGCGGATTTGATTGTTGAAACTTCGGCTAACGCAAGAGTTGCGGCAGATTTGAAAGAACCTGAATATAAAACCTCGGTAAGAGTTCCCGTGTTGAATATTTCGCTGGGAAAATATGATTTCTGGACAATAAATATTAAAAATGATGATTTTGACAGCGCTGAGGCAGGCACCATAAAGGCTGAAACCGGAAAATGGTATACGGCAAATCCCAATACGGATTTGGTTGCCCACGACGGACAGATTACATTGCAGCCTTGGTTCGATGCCACAATGTATACCACTCCCATGAAGGAAAATATGAGTTTTGATGTTTGGGCTGACAGACCATGCGCAGATGAAGGACTCGGATTTATTTTCAGCAGTCAAACCAAGGATCTGGAACGAAAAGGGCTGTATGAGAAGAATACTTATTATGAGTTAAACATCAAGGGTCAGACCGCAGAACTGTATCAGGTGGTTACAGGAGTCAGAACAAAATGTTCGGTTGTTGATTGCTCAGACTTTAATTACGGTGAATTTAATCATATTGACATCAACATAACAACCGAAAAAACGACGGACAGAGTGAAAATCAGTCTGAACGGCAAGGAGATACTGGATACTTTGATAAGCGACGGAATCGGTTCGTCAGGTTATTTCGGAGTATACAACAAGTATCAGAAATTGATTATCAAAGGCGGTGAGCAACAATGAAGAAACTTTTGACGCTTTGTATTAGCTTAATTCTAATTCTGCAAACGGTGATGATTCCAGTTGCGGCACAAGATGTTCCTGAACTGAACGGGTTAACTGATGCAGGGAAAGGCTGTGCGGCGTTTGCTTCCACCTGGGAGCTTGGGTCTGAACCCGGAAATGTTGTTGACGGCGATTCGGATACCTTTTGGGAGAGTGGAAATTCCACAAATGAACACCGCTTTGTGTTGGATTTGGGTTCAAGTTATTTAATTGATACAATCGGCTATCTTCCCCAGAATGATGAAGAAGCCGCCGCAGGATTTGAAATTTATCTGTCAAATGACAATGAATTTCTCGAAAAGACACTTGTTTACAGTCAGGGAGATTCGGCAGCTCCCTTGACTGAAAAAACATATCTGACTGTGGATGAAGCAGAAGCTTTCCGCTATGTTGTTGTTGAAAAGGCTGTTTCGGCAGGCAGACTTGGAATTGCGGAAATCAATGTTTATGTGCAGAATAACGGTGAGGAAATCGAACATGAGGCAACATATCATCACGTGAACAACAATATGAAGGGTAATCGCTACGGCGGTTCACCGTCGGGGCTTTCGGCAAATACCTTCAGCTGTGGAACAGATTTGGGGCAAAAAGCATTCCATACAAGTAACGGGAATCCCATTTATTTTATGTTTGATTTGGGTGCTGCGCAGAATATCGGCTATGTGACCTATTCCGGAAGCACCGCGGCTGAAAACCCTTCGGAGAATGATTTGGGACACCGTACAGACTTCAAGGTAATCGGCTCCAATTCTTCGGATTATTCTGACTATGACATTCTTGCAACACAGGAAGGTCTGGCAGGAAATCCCGACAGCAACTATTCGGGAATGGTGCTTTATAAAACTGTTGATGAATACAAAAATAACAAATACAGATATGTTGGTATCATGGCAGAAAAATTGGTTGGTGGAAAGGTTAGATTTGCTGTAAACTCTCTTAACATTTTTGCCTCCAAGGCAGTTGTTACATTGAAGGATAAGGTTGATGTGGCAGTTGACTGTCCGGCATTTGCCTCCACCTATACAGACTTTTATGCACCGCAGAATGCTGTTGACGGAAATCCCGACACCTACTGGATGAGCGGAAATTCTGCTTCAATGCACGGTCTGGTTGTGGACTTGGGAATGGAATATCCAATCAGTTTAATCGGATATTTGCCTCCTGATGATTCGGAATGTGCAGGTGGATTTACGGTTTATGGTTCAAATGACAGTGAATTTGTTGAAAAAACCGTGCTTGCATCCCAGGGCGGGGCGGCACCATCGGATAAAATGACATACTATACCGCACCCGATGATTCTGCATATCGCTATATTCTTGTTGAAAAGGCATCAGGTGACGGTGGGCTTGGCGTTGCAGAACTGAGTGTGTATGTGCATGAGGATTACCTCCCGGATACATTTGGCGAGGATAACCGTGTTATACATATTAACAATAACCTCAAGGCAATGCGTGCCGGAGGTTCGCCTTCGGGCATGACAGCAAGTGTATTTTCGAATCAGGACAACACAAGCACGGCAACTCATTCCAGTGACGGTTCGCCACTTTATATGATGTTTGATCTGGGAACTTCTCAAACAGTTTCTCATATTTTGTATTCGCTGAATTCGGTGGGAACAGACAACACGCAGATGGATAATCGAAGCAACTTTAAATTTATCGGCACTAATGACCCAAGCTATCAGACTTATGATGTTCTTGCAACCCAGGACGGTCTGGCAGGACCAAATGGTGTTAATTATTCAGGTTTGATTGTTTATGAAGTTGACGAAGCATACAGCGATACAAAGTACCGTTATGTGGGTGCATTGGCTGAGGAGGTTTATGCCGGCAAGGTGAGATTCGCTGTAAACAATATGAATTTTTATACCGGAGCGGCGAATGCGGCATCTGTAACCTTTGGCAACCTTGTTGCGATTATGGAAAATGGGGAGCTTAATGTTAAAGGAAGCGTTATGTCCGGCTCAAACGGTTCAATGCTGTTTTGTGCATTTGATGAAAACCACGACTATCTTGGTTGCGTTGGTGCAGAAAATGTTCTGGAAAACGGCGGTATAGCAAATTTGAATATCACCGTTGATTTCAAAGATGAGAATGTTGTGGCAGAGGATATTGACCATATTCAGATGATTGTCATTGACAATCTTATGGATATGAATTTGCTTGGGGTTGTTAATGACCTGACGGGCGAAAAAGAAATTGTTACCTTTGAAAACCGAAATGCTTCGGAATATGAAGAAAAGATTACAAGGAATACACAGACATACAGCATTAACGGTTCAACCGATGCGACATCGGTTTTTGCGGTTGTTATGAATCAGGGCGTAAGCTTTGAAACGGGTAGTGTGCATGAAATTCGTTATGCTGAAGCAAAGAAACCCGATGAACAGGGTGAATTTGCATTTTCGTTCACTTTCTCGGATTCGGATGCCTTCGGGGAATATGAAATGAAGGTAGGCTCGGAATGTACGGACGTTTGCGGAAGTTGGCAGGCAAACATTTTGGAAAATGTTGACACCGCAGAGAAGTCGGAGGC
>JAZRMZ010000083.1:0-4141 GCA_045647905.1 Clostridia bacterium | reverse complement strand
GAGTGATTGGCCACGAATATGTGGGCGAAATTGTTGAACTGGGCAGCAATGTAAAAAACTGGCGCGTAGGTGATATCGTTTCAGGTGAGGGACATATTGTTTGCGGGAAATGTAGAAATTGTCTTGCCGGTAACGGACATTTATGTAAGGATACTGTAGGTGTTGGCGTAAACCGGGACGGTGCATTTGCGCAGTACTTGGTTATTCCGCAGGAAAATGTACGCCGATGCGAAAAGGATATTCCTGAAGAGATGTACTCTATATTTGATCCGTTTGGCAATGCTGTTCATACCGCACTTTCCTATGATCTTACTGGCGAAGATGTTCTTGTTACCGGTGCCGGTCCTATAGGTATAATGGCAGCAGCTGTTTGCAAATTTGTTGGCGCACGACATGTTGTTATTACAGATATTAATGACGAAAGATTAGAACTTGCCAAAACACTTGGTATTAAATACACAGTCAACACAGCAAAAACCGATTTAAAATCCTTTATGGATGAAATTGGTATGAAAGAAGGCTTTGATGTTGGTCTTGAAATGTCAGGCAGTGAGATTGCCTTTAATTCTATGATCGACTGTATGATTCACGGCGGCAGAATTGCATTGCTGGGACTTTTGAAAAGTGATACTAAAATTGATTGGTCAAAGATCATATTCAATGGCCTTATTATAAAGGGTATCTATGGCAGACAAATGCATGAAACCTGGTATAAAATGTCGGCAATGCTTCAGGGCGGTCTTGATATTTCAAAAATAATCACGCATAGATTAGATATCACCGAATATGAAAAAGGTTTTGAAGCTATGAACAGTGGTAAATGCGGCAAGGTTATACTTGACTGGACAACATTAGATTAAGGAGTAGGAATATGAAAACTGCACTTAAATATTTTAAGGAAACCTGTGAGACAATCGAACAAGAAGGTCTTACCAAAAATGAAAAAATTATAACCACGCCACAGGGTGCAAAAGTAAAATTATCTGACGGTAAAGAAGTTATAAATATGTGTGCGAATAACTATTTGGGTTTGGGAAACAATCCGGATATTATTGAAGCTGCAAAAAACAGTTATGACAACTACGGTTACGGACTTTCTTCTGTTAGATTTATTTGCGGTACACAGGAATTGCACAAAGCGTTAGAGAGTAAGTTGAGTTCATTTTTAGGCACAGAAGATACGATTCTTTATTCTTCTTGCTTCGATGCTAACGGCGGCCTTTTTGAAACACTTCTTACCGAAGAAGATGCGGTTATAAGTGATGAGCTTAATCACGCAAGTATTATTGACGGTGTCAGACTTTGCAAGGCAAAGCGTTTCCGCTATAAAAACAATAATATGGAAGACCTGCGCGCAAAACTTGAAGAAGCAAAGGATTGCCGTATTAAGCTTATAGCAACCGACGGCGTGTTTTCAATGGATGGTATTGTTGCAGATTTAAAAGCAATTTGCGACCTTGCCGATGAGTATGATGCACTTGTTATGGTAGACGACAGCCACGCAGTTGGTTTTATGGGTGAAACAGGTCGTGGTACACCGGAGCACTGTGGAGTAAGCGGTAGAGTAGACATTATTACCGGTACTTTTGGTAAAGCTTTGGGTGGTGCTTCGGGTGGCTTTACATCAGGCAGAAGAGAAATAATTGACCTGTTGCGTCAGCGTTCTCGTCCATACCTTTTCTCAAACACATTAGCTCCCGCCGTTGCGGCAGGCTCGTTACAGGTTTTGAAAATGTTAGAAAACGATACTTCTATCAGAGAAAAGTTATTTAGTAACACAAAGTTGTTTGCTGAGAAAATCAAAGAAATCGGACTGGATGTTATTGATGGCGGCACACCGATTATTCCGGTTATGCTTTATGACGAGCACAAAGCTGTAGAAATGGCAAAACGCATGATGGATAAGGGCGTTTATGTAGTTGCATTTTCCTATCCTGTTGTTCCTCGCGGTAAAGCAAGAATAAGAACTCAGATGTCTGCGGCTTTAAGTGAAGAAGATATAACTTATATTGTAAAATGCTTTAGAGAAGCAAAAGAGGAAATGGGACTTTAACCCATATTATAAAGATTATGGATGAAACAACAATAATTTTTATTATGGAAATGATCGGTACCATTGCTTTTGCGATCTCGGGTGCATTAATTGCAGTAAGACGTGGTTTAGATCTGTTTGGCGTGGTGTTTGTTGGATGCATTACTTCCGTTGGCGGGGGAATATTGCGGGATTTGTTTTTAGGCAAAAATCCTCCCAACATATTTTCAAATGTTATTGTTTTAGCAATTGCTGCCATAACCGCTATTGTTGTTTTTGTTGTATCATATTTCAATGCCAACAAGTTTGAATCCCTTGAAAAACGAATAGAAAGCATTAATAACTTTTTTGATGCGGTAGGTCTTGCAACCTTTTCGACGGTTGGTACCGAAATGGCATGTGAAACGGGTTTTTCTGATATGACGGTACTTTCAATATCTATGGGATTACTTACAGGAATTGGCGGCGGTATAATACGTGACATTTTGGTGGACAGTACACCGTATGTTTTGAAGAAGCATATATATGCGTTGGCTTCTATTATTGGTAGCACCATTTATTATCTGATTAGAACAAATGAAAATAAAATTCTTGCACTTATCATTGCAATGCCTATAATAGTAATTATAAGGCTTCTGGCGGCAAAATATCATTGGAAGTTGCCGAAAATTAATCTGGCGAAAGGGTAAGAATATGACCATAACACAGTGTAAATATGTCCTTAAAATTGCTGAATGTGGTTCTTTTAATGAAGCGGCAAAGCAATTATTTATTGCACAATCAAGCTTGTCGGTAAGTGTCAGACAATTAGAACAAGAATTTGATATTAAGATTTTTGAGCGTTCAGGAAATGGTGTATATTTGACCGAAGAAGGCGCTGAATTTGTAAGATATGTTAGACATATAGCAGAACAAAATGATTTTATCGTTAATAGATATACACATAAGAAATTAAGCAAGCGTTTATATGTTGCCACACAACACTACGATTTCGTTGCGGATATTTTTGGAAAACTGGTTAATGAAACCAAAGAAGACTTTTATGATTTCTCTTTAACCGAAATGAAAACTTATGATGTTATACATCAGGTTGAAACTGCATATTGTGATATTGGTATCATTGCGATCAGGGCTAATGATATTGGCATTATGAAACGATATCTGAGTAAGAGGAAATTAGTATTTACTCCATTTTTAGAAGCGTTTCCACACGTGTTTGTCCGCAATAATCACCCCCTTTCCAATAAGTCTTTAATTACATTAAAGACTTTGGGCAAATATCCGTATGTTACTTACGAACAAGGAGATCATAATGTATCCTTTTTTGCTGAAGAGATAGTAGATATTCACAGCGACAAGCATATAGCAATCAACGATAGGGCAACTTTGATGAACGCATTACTTTCTACCGAGTGTTATACAGTAGGAACGGGAATAATGCCTTCGCAGCTTAATGAGGGTAGAATAGTAAGCATACCGCTGGAAAGCGAAGACTATTATACGATAGGGTATATTTTGCGAACCGATAGAAATGTATCGGAGCTAACAAAAGAATTTATAGAAATGTTGAATTTAATGGCAAAAGATTATACCAGTAAAAGAGGATAATTCGTGCCATTTGAAATCGTTCGACATATACTCACCTCTTTTGTGAAATATATTGGGTCCTAATGGAACACGAATATATGGGTCCTAAGTTGACACAAGCAGAGGGCTTCATCCTCGGTGTCGGCGCAAAGATGTTTTCCTGTTGCGGTGCCCGGTGATTATCTATGGCGTTTCCGCCAGCGTGGTGTATGGCCTGATCTATTGGATAACCACATTATTGTAACACAAAAGGCTTGACCGAATGGTCACTCCTTTTTCAATGTTTTTTCTGCCAGTCGGTCAAAGTTATGAATCCAGTCGGCTTTCAGGAAGTAAATCAAAAAGATCGTGCTGCTGAGTGTCCAGGTAATGGGATACGCCCAGGAAACGGTGGACAGTTCATTTACCAGTTTGACGGCAACGGTAATATAGGTTACGCGGAACAAGCACCAGCAGGCAAGCATCGTAAACATTGGAGCGGTCGCCTTTCCCGCGCCCCGCATAATGCCGGCAATGCAGTGA
>JAZRMZ010000082.1:0-4483 GCA_045647905.1 Clostridia bacterium | reverse complement strand
CAAAGATTATGTTTGCTCAAAATAGCCTTGTAAGCAATACAGAAATCAACCATCAACTCTTTCTTTTTGTCATGTGCAATTAACGCTATATTCACTATTTGACCTCCTTGCTTCTGCGTTCAACAAGAGTGCAGAAAAATTATTTTTGTTTAATGCTCTTAATTGGAATATTTGCTGTGATTGCGGGAACACGTGACTTGCCGTCCTCGCCTTGCGCCGTTGTAACATTTATATCAAGTCCTTCATCCGAAACATCCATATATTTCGCAAGAACCTGCATTATTTCATCTTTTATTTTTTGCAAAAATTCGGGGGATACGTTTGCTCTGTCATGAACAAGAACAAGCTTCAATCTGTCTTTTGCCGCATCCTTAGACCGGGGTTTTCTGGCAAAAATCTTGGATAAATCAAGCATTTATCTCTTCTCCTTATCTCAAAAATTTTACAACATCAATATAAACTTACTGTTTCTTTCCAAACAATTTCTTTATGCGGCCAAAGAAAGAATTGCCGTCAAGGTCCATGAGCGGAACATTGTTTCCGGTCAGACGTTCTGTAATGTTTCTATAGCCCTGTCCTGCAAGAGACTTCGGATTGATTACCGCAGGTTCACCCTTGTTTGTTGACACAATAATATCCTGGTCATCGGGCACAATACCAATAAGGTCAATATTCAGAACCTCAATAACATCATCAACGCTGAGCATATCCCCACGTTTTACCATATCGGGACGGATTCTGTTGATGAGTGCATAATGGTCATCAATTCCGTTTGCCTCAAGAAGACCAACGATTCTGTCGGCATCACGAACAGCCGAAACTTCAGGGGTTGTGACAATAAGTGCTTTATCTGCACCTGCAATTGCATTTTTGAAGCCCTGCTCTATTCCTGCAGGACAGTCAATGAGAATGAAATCATAATCCTCTCTGAGCTTGTCACACAGTTCCTTCATCTGTTCAACCGAAACAGCGTCCTTGTCCTTTGTCTGTGCGGCAGGAATGAGAAACAAACCGTTAAAACGCTTATCTTTTATAGCGGCTTTTTTGGGTTCGCAAACACCTGTCACAACGTCAACAAGATCATACACAATTCTATTTTCAAGTCCCAGTACAACATCAAGGTTTCTCAGACCGATATCCGTATCAATCATAATAACCTTTTTGCCCAGCTTGGAAAGACCAACACCAATATTGGCTGTTGTTGTTGTTTTTCCTACGCCACCTTTACCGGAAGTTATAACTATTACCTCTGACATTTAAAAACCTCCAAATGCATCTTAAATACTTTTTATCTCATATTAACACAAAATCAAACAAATGTCAAAATATTATTTGCGTTTTTGCAAAAAATCTTCAATAAAAATTTTATCATCCCGAATATAAGCAATTTCAGGAACAAGTCCTCGCTCAACTTCATAGTCAGGAGAACGTGAAATCACATTTGCAATTCTCAACTGAATTGGTGACAAATTAAGTGCAACGACAATAGCTTCTCGGTTGCCCTTTGCTCCTGCATGAACCGTTCCTTTTATTGCCCCCATAACAACAATATTACCTGTTGCAACAAGCTCTGCGCCGGGATTGACATCGCCCACAACAACAATGTTTCCGTCTGATTCAAGAAGTTGCCCCGAACGAACTGTTTTGGTATAAAACTTTGTATTTTCATCGGCAACATCAATTTTGAAAGCATTGTTCAGAATCTGTTCGCCCGAAAGTTCCTGATTCACCTTATCTTCTGTTGTCAGTTCAATTGGTTCGGGATTTTCCCAGAGAACCGCTTTACAATCAAGAACCTCCGAAACTTCATCAATCAATGTTTTTATTTCGTCATCGGACAATTCAACTCCGGTGAATCCCACTTTCAGGGTCAGACCCTTGAAAAAATTCTCGGATTTTCTGAATTTTTCAACAACATTTTTTCTGAGTTCAGCAAAGGAAAGCTTTTTATTCACATAAACAAGCATTCCTTCCTTGTATAATTTCAAAATAACATTTTCTGTCTTACTCATATTGATTTCCATAGCCTTTCCGCTCAAATAATTCAGGTTTTTGAGCAAATAAAGATTTTATTTTAAAAGCGTGTTAACAGCATCAGCCTCATTGGTCTCTTCAAAAATTCCCAGATAGTATTCAAACATATCTCTTGCCACCTGTGCTGCATATTTACTGGTCGCGCCGTGTTCAAGAACAACAGCAACGGCAATTTTCGGCTTGTCATAGGGAGCAAATCCCACAAACAGAACCGTATCACTTCCTCCGCCGACTTCAGCTGTTCCTGTTTTCCCTCCCACTTCAACGGGAAAATCTTCAAAAACGGTTTTTGCAGTACCATCCTCGGTAACACGCCTCATACCATCTTTCACAGCATCAATGGTTGACTGTGAAACCTCAGTTTGCGAAAGAACTTTTGGTTCATAAATATAAACAGCTTCTCCCGTTTCATAACTCCTTATATCCTTCACAAGATGCAACGAATACCGTGTTCCGTTGTTCAGAACTGTGGAAATATAGCTTGCAAGCTGTGCCGGAGTGAACATATTGTCCGATTGTCCGATTGCCGCCTGCAACGTGTCTCCGGGATACCATTCTGCATTCATTTTTTCACGGTATTCAATGCTTGCAACGATTCCTGATGATTCCGCAAGCTCAATCCCCGTGGGTTGTCCCAAGCCGTAATTCTGAGCATAACGTGCAATTGTTTCGATTCCAAGTCGACGTCCCACATCATAATAAAAATAGTTACACGAAACACCGATTGCCTCAGAAACATTTATTGCGCCGTGGGTTTCGCCCGTATTCTTCCATATGAGGCAGGTGGGTTCGTAGGACGGAGCATAATACTTGTAAACACCCTGATCCACAATTATTGATGTTGGGGTAATCAAACCTTCCTCAAGTGCTGCAATGGATGTCAGCGGTTTGAAAGTTGAACCAGGAGTGTACGCACCGCTTAACGCACGGTTAAAAAGCGGATTTTGAGGGTCATTCAGCAGTTCATTGTAATGAGCTGTATATTCGGCAGGGTCAAAACCCGGAAGTGATGCCATTGCAAGAACTTCGCCTGATGCAATATCAACCGC
The DNA here is from genome assembly GCA_045647905.1 of Clostridia bacterium. Taxonomy (GTDB): domain Bacteria; phylum Bacillota; class Clostridia; order Monoglobales; family Monoglobaceae; genus SIG440. The sequence continues at coordinate 1,400 of JAZRMZ010000082.1, read as the reverse complement.
AACTGCAGCACCGCTGAAGCAATCGACACCCTTCTCGCCCCGTGTTTTTTCAATATTTTCGGCAAGAGACTGTTCAAGAACCTTCTGTAATTCCGAGTCAATTGTCAAAACTGCATAGTAGTCAGTTTTGGCAGGCTCAACCTTGAATGTTTGAGATACCTTTCCCTTTTTGGTCTGCTCAACCTGTTTATAACCATCCTTGCCCTTGAGATATTTTTCAAGAACCTTCTCCAAACCTTCTTTTCCGATAATATCGTTCATTCCGTAACCACGGTCTTTGAGCTTATCATATTCCTCTTTATATATGATTCCCGTTCTTCCGAGAATATGCGCCGCCATTGAACCGTTCACATATTCACGCACCGGCTCTGTTTCAACGTTAACTCCACTGAGTGAGGATGAATTTTCTTTGATTATATGAACCATTTCAACATCAATATCACTTGCAAAGGTATAGGGATTATAGGCATCAAAATTTTTCGATTCCATTGTATACCTGACCGCAACAATATTTCTCAGTTCCTCCGCTTCAAGGTTTGCAGGAAGCTTATATTTTTTTCTGTAAAACTCAATTATATCATCAGGAGTGTCTTTCGCCTCAAATTTATTGGCTTTTTTCCATTCGGCAATCAAATTTGCAGAATCGCTTCGCTCACCAAAATCAAAGGCATAGGGATTTCCGTTTATGGGAAATTCGTCAACATATTCATATCCTTTTTCTTCAAAAATCGAAATAAGATTTATTAAAGAATTGTTTAAATTCGTATTTTCCCTGTCAACGCTCTGAATCTGAACATAATATCCTGTGCCGTTTGTCACAAGAGGTCTGCCGTAGCGGTCAAGAATTTCACCTCTGGGAGCCTTTATAGGATATGCACGGACAAGATTGTTGTCAACTTTTTCTTTGTTTTCTTCGCCGTTAACAATCTGTAAATTGAATAAACGTATCACACAAAGCACGGCAAATATACCCAGAAAAAAAATCATCAAAAAAATACGAAGTCTTAAATCTTTTTTATCCAAGTGTTTCACCCTTATCGGAATATATTAATTTCGCAATTTTTCTAAATAATAAATACATCGGTACAGCTATAATTGTATTATAAATACTTTCGGGCAAAACAACCCACAAAAAAGCATATTTCAAGCTCATGTTTTCAACAGAAGCATAACAAATCAGATAATATACAAATTCAAGAAAACACGTACAGACAAAAGATAAAATCAGTGTCAGAATAATATTCTTTTGCCCAAAGAGCTTTTCACAGAAATTTGCAACAGAAAATCCGAGAATCATTCCAAAAAGCCCATACACTCCCCAGACTTCGCCTGAGAGTATATCAAGAAGCAATCCGAAAACAAACCCGATTACCGCACCTTCAACTTTGCCGCAGAAACAT
>JAZRMZ010000081.1:0-2767 GCA_045647905.1 Clostridia bacterium | reverse complement strand
TTAACAATGTTTATTATAACATATAGTAATCTCTTTCTCAACTCTTCATATTCATCTGATACAAGCACTCCTGAAATTTCGGCTGCCACCATCTTTATACCCGCTTTGGTCGGATGGACACAGTCAATCGGATAAAAATTCTTTGTTCGTCAATTATGAAATTTATCTCTTCATCGTCCCATACAATGAAATTATATATTATGCTAAGCATCAATTCAAGTGTTGCAAAAACAGCAGGAGGGAATTATAATGAGATTGACAAATAAGAATTTGTTGAACCGGGTAAACCGCACAAACTCTAATTACTTGTATAAATGAATATACCCACATATAGAAGGGACCAAATAATGGCAGGTGTATATATCGGAATTATTCTGCTTTGCCGTATAGTTCAGGCTCTGTTCGGCAAACGATCAAGCAATGAAATCAAGAATATAACAATGCTCGTCGGAGACAATGCATTTAAAAATACTGTTTCATCAGTTCTCGGACTTGCCCTGATAATTGTTGCAGGTAACGGATTCAAAGCCGATTTAAGAACAGTTCTCATTGCAACGTTTTCGGGTTTATGTCTTTTCGTTTCCGGATGTTGCGGTACATATGCATTAAAAAGCGGAACAGTCAGTCTCAACTCAATGTTCGGAACAGCAGGAATGATAATTCCTATAATTGCCGGTGCGGTTTTATTCAATCAGCCTATATCGATTATACAGGTGGCAGGTCTAGGTCTGTTCTTTGTTTCGGCATATCTGTTGATAGGAGCATCGAAAACGGTTTATTCAAACTTCGGTTATAAAACAGTTTTGTTGCTCGTCGGTTCAATGGTATCAAACGGCGGAACAATGCTTGCACAGCAGATGTTCACGCATTATGTAACAGACGGAGATATAAGTGTTTTTTCATTCATATCATTCGGAGTAATCGCAATTCTTGCAGGGATTGCATATCTGATTATGTCGGCAAAAAACAAATCAGACGGATGCGAAACAAAATTCCCGAGAGCACTCATAATCTGCGGAATTGCACTTGCACTTGCGGTTTTTGTTATCAATCAACTCGCAACCGCCTGCACAAAACTCGTTTCTCCCGTGATATTATTCACATTTATCAACGGTGGAGGAACAATTATTTCTACCCTTGTTGCGGCAATTGTTTATAATGAAAAATTGAGCAAAAAAACGGTTTCAGGTGTTCTGATCGGAATTATTTCACTTATCATTATCAAAACATTTCAGCATTAACTCTTTCAATCACAAATAAGGAGGTGCTTCGACTGAAAACAATTACTATAGATTTTTCTCATAAAATCGGCACAATAAAGCCGATGCACGGAGTTGGTCAGCCGCCTTTCATAGGGATTGATTTTTCAATGTGCGATTATCTGAAAGAAGCTCATATTCCGTATTCCCGTCTGCACGATGTCGGAGGTCCTTTCGGCGGAAATCTTTACGTTGATATTCCGAACATATTCCGTGATTTTTCAGCCGATGCCGATGACCCGAAAAGCTATGATTTTGCTTTTACGGATTTGCTCATAACTGCACTTGTTGAGCGTGGAATCGAGCCGTTTTTCCGTTTAGGCGTTACAATTGAAAACTACCGTAAAATAAAAGCTTACCGCATCAATCCGCCAATCGACTATGAAAAATGGGCAAGAATCTGCGAGGGTATTATCCGCCATTACACTGAAGGCTGGGCAGACGGTTTTCACTATCACATAACCTATTGGGAAATTTGGAACGAACCCGATAATTTTGAAGATCCCGAAGAAAATCAGATGTGGACAGGTACACCCGAGGATTATTATAAGTTATACGAAGTTGCATCAACATATCTGAAAGAAAAGTTTCCGCATCTTAAAATCGGCGGTTATGCAAGTTGCGGATTTTATGCTGTTACTGACAGTCAGACCAACGTTGGCGCATGTTCACCGAGATATCAGTATTTCATTGATTTCTTCGACGGATTTTTAAGCTATATCAAGGCTCACAACTGTCCTCTGGACTTTTTCTCGTGGCACAGTTATGCCGATGTGAAAGCAAATGTTCAATGGGCAGATTATGCCCGAAAGAGATTGGATGATGCAGGATATACGGACACCGAACACACGCTGAACGAATGGAACTGCCAACCCGACCTGAAAGGAACAACCAGACACGCCGCACTTTCCTGCGCAATGATGCTCGCCTTACAGAATACGTCGTTGAACAGTGCAATGTTTTATGATGCGAGATGCAATATGGGAATATATGCAGGACTGTTTGACTGCGTGACTTTCAAACCTCTTCCGACCTACTATTCGTTCGTTGCTTTCGGTGAACTTTATCAGCGTGTAACAGAAGTTTATGTCAGCGAACTTCCCGAAGGAGTTTACGCCTGCGCCGCCAAAGGAGCAGACGGCTGTTTTGTTATAGCAAACATAAACACGGAAGATACAGAAATTAAACTTGATATTAACGGTATCCGTAATATATCAGAATGTAAAATCATCAAAGACGGCTCTGTATGGGAAGATTATAATTTTGAAAATTCTCTCCCTGCGGAATCTGTTGTTTTTATAAAATTTGATTTGAAACAATATTAATCTGTGTTTTATTTAAATAGTTTTGCTTATCAGTTTGACAAATAAGAATTTGTGGAGGCTGCAATGGAAATATTAAAATTTGATTTGAATAGCTTGGGCAACAAATTTAAAATTCTTAATGCGACTAACGGCGGACCTTGGCACAGAAGGCATGCAAATGACCAATTTCGCAGTAATTTTGCG
>JAZRMZ010000080.1:0-44183 GCA_045647905.1 Clostridia bacterium | reverse complement strand
TTCACCATAAACGCAATGGCTTTTAATCCAAAACAGGGCATAACCGACCTTTTCGGTAGCATGGATGATATTAACTCCAAAACTATCCGTGCCGTGGGGAATCCCAAGCTCAGATTCACAGAGGATGCTCTGCGTATTATGCGTGCACTGCGCTTTTCGGCAGTTCTGGGCTTTGACATCGAACAACAAACCGCAAATGCCGCCTTTGAGTGCAAAGACCTTCTTGCAAGCATCGCCAAAGAACGAATCACCGATGAATTTGCAAAAACCCTGACAGCAAACGCTCCTGCAAAAATACTGAAAGAATACTTTTCTGTGACCGCAGATGTTTTCTTTGCAGATTTATATACCTCAACACAAGTATCCCCCGACTTTGAGGCAATAAACCGGGTCTCCCAACAGCTCACCCACCGTCTGACGGCTTATCTTTATTGCGCCGCTTCGGCGCTGAATGTTGCCCCCGATACCCTTGCAGAACAGTTCTTTTCAAATATGAAATTCAGCACAGCCACATCAGCCGAAACAAAAGTGCTTATCAAACTTATCACGGACGAAACCCCAGCCAACCGCATCTCTTTGCGTAAAATTGCCACGAATTGCGGTGTTTCAAGCTTATATTCGGCTCTGTGCATAAAAACTGACCTTGACCCCCACAACAAAGAATTGGAGCTTGCAAAACAAATCGCAGAATCTATTCTTACTCAAAACGATTGCTGCAATATACAAAATCTCAGCGTCAACGGAACCGACCTGATTGAAAATTTCGGGCTTTCGGGCAAAGAAGTGGGCAAGGCACTTCACACATTGCTCCTTGCAGTTATTGAAGAAAAATGTGAAAACAAAAAAGATGCACTGCTGACATATTACAAAAGCACATCTTCCTTATAAGTTTCCTGTCTGTTGCCTAACGCAACAGACTTTTCTTTTTCTTGATAATTTCATAAAATTTCTCGGCAATATATGCCCATCCAAAGCTCAGAACAAGGGTTATCAAAAACAGCAATAACATCATAACAGAAGGCGAAAAAACCTCCAGCTTGAACTTAAACTGTTCAATAACAAAAACATGGATGAGATACGCCCTGAACGACAGCTTTGAGGCAAGACTCATAAAGCTGTTCTTTTTGAAGCCAATTCTCTTGAACAACAGGAACACAGCCGCCGCTTCAATATAATGATTCACAGTATAACCGCCGCTGAACACCGCTGACTTTCCGCTCCGCAGCATATCAAAATTGACATATGCAAAAATGGGAATCAGCAAAAGCCCTGTGGCAATAATCCATTTGTCATGCTTAATCTCATTTTTCCCCAGGATATATCCAAGGATAACATAGCCGATATACCCCACCATTCCGTCTTCAGCAAGATAAAAATACATACCGCCGTCAAAAATAATATTCAGAAACGGCTTCAGAGTCGTATGAAAAATTGACAACAGAAAGAACCCGAACAAAACCTTTGTTGAGGACTTTTGGGCAATCATTTTGATGAACGGAACAAAAAGATATAAAAACACAAGTGAATATACAAACCACAGATGATATGCACTTCCGTTGGCAAAAAACTGCTTCAGAAAATCCATACTAATCAGCGGAAGACCGCCTTTAATCTGAAAATAGCAGTAATAAAAAACGTAATATATAAAGAAAGGAATCAGTATTTTTGCAAAACGTTTTTTATAGAACTTGCCGATGTTGTTCACATCAACCGCATCAACAAGCAGAAAACCGCTTATCATAAAGAACAGCGGAACTCCGGTTCGGGTAACTTCATTGAGCAAGCCCGTCAGCCACCAGAGGGGTCTGCCAAAATTCTTTTCCATATTTGCATAATCACAAATACAGTGCAGCAAAATAACCATCACCATGGCAAAAACACGCACATAATCAACATATCCAACTCTTGCTCTTGATTCATTCTTTTCCATTACCTTCACCGCCTCACCTTTTAAAAATTAATAACCTTGCTTCGGTACTTAACATTCAGCACAAGCCCGATTGCAATAAGATTTGTCAGCATGGAGGAACCTCCGTAGCTGAAAAAAGGCAGAGGAATTCCCGTAACAGGCATAATCCCGATACACATTCCGATGTTTTCAACCACATGGAAGGTAAACATCGCCGCAACCCCAAAGCAAATATAACGTCCAAGACTGTTTTTTGCGTTCATACCGACCACAATACATCTGATAATTATTGCAAGAAGCAGGGCAATAACCGTAATTGCACCAATAAAACCCAGTTCCTCACACACAACCGAAAAAATGAAGTCCGTATGTCTTTCGGGCAGGAAGTTGTTGAACTGACTGCTTCCTTCATACAGTCCATTGCCCCAAAGCTGACCCGAACCAATAACCATTTTTGACTGAATAACCTGAAATCCCGTACCCGTGGGGTCATTTTCGGGGTTAAACAGGTTTATGATACGGTCCTTCTGATAAGGGGCAAGGAAAAACATCCATGCAATGGGAGTAACCGCAACAGCAACACCGCCCACAGCAGCAAAAAACTTCCAGCTCAGGTTTGCCACAAACAGCATAACCAGCATAATGCAACCAAAAACCACAGCCGTTCCAAAGTCGGGCTGCAAAAGAATCAACCCAATCAAAACCCCTGCATGAATAAGAAGCATAAGCACATTTTTGGGTCTGTTCACCAAATCATCAACAGAGGAAAGATGCTTTGCAAAGGTAATTATAAACGCCAGCTTCACAAGCTCCGCAGGCTGAATACCGATCAGCGAACCGAATCTGAACCAGCTTCGGGCACCGTTTTCATAGGTTCCGATTCCGGGAATCAACACCAGAATCAGCAAAATCAACGAAATCACATATAGATGCGGTGCAAAATTTGCAAGATAATCATAGTCAAGCACAATCAAAACAGCTATGGCAACAAGCCCCAACCCAAGGGAAGCAAACTGAACAGCAACATATTTCCCTGCCGAGGGTGCCGCACTTGAAATCATAACAATACCAAACACAGCCGTGATAATGGTCAAAAAGAACAGAATAAAATCAAAATTCTTTTTAAAATCCTTATGTTTGTTAAGGTTGTCACCGTTCAACAACACAACATTCACTCCTTAAAACTCAACGCAACGCCGTCGCCGATTGGCAGCAACGCCGTGCTGAAACTCTTGTTTTCCTTCAACATTTCAAGATAATCTCTCAGTCTGCGCACAATGGTAATCTTTCTTCTGACCACAAGCTCATCGGTTGCGGTCATTCCCTTGTACAGCACATTGTCCGAAATCAGAACTCCACCCTTTCGGAGCAAGCGGTCACAATGATTAAAGAACTCCATATACTGTCCCTTTGCCGCATCAACAAAAATCACATCAAACTTCTCATCCTCAGGCAACCGGGCAACAACCTCTCTGGCATCGCCTCTGATGAGCTTCACCTTGTTTTCAACACCTGCAATTTCAAAGTTCTTTTCAGCTTCATCCGCCATTTCATCCGAGAGCTCGACTGTAACAACCTGTGCTCCGCAGGCATTTGTCATCCTTATTGCCGAATAACCAATGGCTGTTCCAAGCTCAAGAATCCTTTTTGCTCCTGCAATTTTCAGAAGCACCTCCACAAAACGGATGCTCTCAGGCTGGGAAATGGGAACATCGTGCTCCTTTGCATAAGCCTCCATCTCAGCAATGTGTCCGCTCCGTTCGGGAATAGTGTCCCTCAGATAGCGGATAATATATTCATAATTTATATTGTCTTCTTCAATCCACGCTTTCAAGCACCAAAGACCTCACTTTCAAAATCAGCTTTTACTTCCCCTGAAGCTCCCTGACATTTTTCAAATGTTCTTCGTCGGTTTCAGCAAAAACATTCTCACTTCCGTCCGCCCTCGCCGCAAAATACAGATAATTGGTGTCAGCAGGGAACAACGCCGCTTTAACAGAATTCAAGCCGGGCGACGCAATGGGTCCGATTGGCAAACCCTTGTTCATATAAGTGTTATAGTCCGACTTAATCCTTGTATCACTCTCGCTGAGAATATCCTTGCGCTCCTTGATGATATACTGAACCGTTGCACAGGAGCTGAGGGTCATATCCTTTGCAATTCTGTTCAGAAAAACAGAAGCAACAATGGGACGTTCAGCATCATTTGCGGCTTCACGCTCCACAACCGATGCAAAGGTCACAATCTGGTCAAGGGTCATTCCCGTCTCAGCAGACTTATATACGGGAACAATATTGGCTTCAAAGGCATCAAGCATTTTACAGATAATTTCATGCTCGGTGTTCTTTGGCGAAATTTCATAGGTTGCAGGATAAAGATAACCCTCCAGTTTGTTTTCCTCTCGCTCAATCTCCTTCACAAACCAATAATCAAACTCACCTTCTTCAAGCTCCTCCAGAAATTCGTCCCTGTCCACAAGACCTTCGGCGGCAAGTCTGTCCGCAATTTGTCTTGCCTCATAGCCTTCAGGAATGGTAATTTTCACGTCACTGTTAAATTCCGCATCAGGCTTGCTTGTGAGCTTGCGGACAATCTCGCCAAAGCTCATACCCTTTTCCAGAATATGCTCGCCCATTCTGAACATAAGGTTTTCACCCTTCAGCTTCACATACAGCCGAAAAGCCATTGCCGAATCAACCATATCTTCATCTTCAAGAATTTCGGCAATTTCCTTCACCGAACAACCTTCGGGAATACTCACTCTCACCTTTGTTTCATCCGATGACCAGCCAAAAATATCTCCTATGGCAAATACAAGCCAAATGCAAAGTATTGCCGCAATCAAACAGAAAGCACTTAAATATTTTGAGCGTCTTTCAGACTTTTTTCTTTTCATTTCAACCACCATTCATCACAAACTAAATTCCCTTTGAAACAAAATATTTTATAACAGCAACAACCACGCTGAGCACCACAGGCAAGCTGAACAGGCTGTCAACCACCACTCTGCCGGGCTTGAAAACCTTATTTGTTTTTGCTTGGTTTTTTTGCACCAGAAGCAGAGCAAACATCAGGAAAAACATCAAAACAGCCAAGCCAAACAGCAGCCATATTTTGTCCGTCACATTGGGCAAAATAAAATCACGGAGCAAAAACACCGTCAGATTGCTGAACCCGTGATAAACCATTGCCGCATACAGGGAATTGCACCTTATCATTATAACCGAAGCCACAACACCCATAAACATAAACCCAAGCACATCATTAACATTCATATGCAAAAGGGCAAACATAAGACTGGTAAAAAATACCGCCGCAACGGTATTGCTTTTGTTGTAGGCACAAAAAATAACCCCTCGCATCCAGAATTCTTCCAGTATTGCAGGAATCAGCACAACAGCCAGAATTCCAAGCAATAACAGTCCCCAATCCTCAGCCTCAGGTATTTCAACCGTTGCTGTCTGTTCAAAAATCAGATTCATGGGCAAATTAAGCAAAATCATCACAAACTGTCCGCAAACGCCCAACGCCGCCGCAAGAAGCAGCGAATGTGGTTTGCACATGTTCATTCCAAACTCTTTTTTTGCATTTTTCCCGTGACTGTTCCAAACCGACCGTGCATAAATAATCAGCGGAACGCCAATGGCAAGCACTTCAACAATAGCAATTCTTATATATTCATGGGGTGGGTTTTTCCAAAAGCTGAAAACCGCCTCAACCGCAACCTCTGCCGCAAACTGAGCCAGAACCACCCAGAAAATCATCCATCTGACGCCCTTTATCTGACGTCTGAACTCGTTTTTTTTATGTGTCATCATCGTCTTAAACCGTGGGATGCTGCATCTGTTCAAGAACATCCTGACCCATACCGGCTTTGAACCAGTCTGCAATTCTTGCTCCAAACATCATTGATGCGCCTGCGCCCTTTGCCGTTATAAAATTACCGTCAATTGCAACAAGGGCATTTTCGATTTTTGCACCGGTCAGATGTTCTTCAAATCCAGGATAGCAAACTGCCATTTTACCTTCAAGCAAGCCAAGCTGACCCAAAATCATTGGTGCCGCACAAATTGCCGCAACAAGGTTTCCGTTATCTGCACAGAACTTAACCGCATTGATAACCCGATCATCTGCCTGAAGATTAAGTGTTCCGGGCATGCCTCCGGGCAAAATCACTCCTTCAATACGGGCAATATCAACTTCATCCGCTTCAATATCGGCAACAACCGTAACGCCGTGACTGCCTGTTATTTCCTTTCCGCCCACACCAACTGTTTGGGTTTCAATCTCTGCTCTGCGCAGAACGTCAAGACAGCCAATTGCCTCGGTTTCTTCAAAACCGTTTGCAAGAAACATATATACCATTATTTTTTCTTCCTTTCAGTCTTTGCTTTTTCTTTTTGGTCTTTTTTAACAACAAGAATAAACCTTGGCAAAACCATCATTCTGCCGATTCTTGTGGGCTGTTTCAGCAATCTGTAAAACCATTCAAGATTGAGCTTGATGAACAGCTTGGGTGCACGCTTTGCAGTTCCCGCAAGCACATCAAGAGTTCCTCCAACGCCCATACACAAGTTCACCTTCAGTTCATCCTTATGCTTTGCAATCCATTTTTCCTGTTTGGGTGCTCCAAGACAAACCAAAAGCAATTCAGCACCCGATTCATTTATTTGCGCAACAATTCCTGCTTCCTCATCTTCCTTGAAGTAGCCGTCATGGGTGCCCACAATTTTGATTCCCGGATGTTTTTCTTCAAGATTCTTTTTTGCGATTTCTGCAACACCGGGCTTTGCTCCAAACAGAAATACCCCTGTGCCGCTTTTTGCCGCTCTTTCAAGCAAAGCACAAACCACATCAAAGCCTGCAACTCTTTCCGGAACGGGTTTTCCAATAATTCTTGATGCATAAACAACACCAATTCCGTCCGCCGTACACAAATCCGCAGAATTGAGAATGGACCTCAACTCGCTATCATCCCTTGCACACATTATAATTTCGGGGTTGGGCGTAAAAATCATTGAAATCTCTTCCGACTTCATCAACGATTCTGCCACATCAACAGCCTTTTCGAACTCAATGCTGTCCACATTCACCCCAAGTATATCTATTGTTTTTCTTGACATTTCAGACATCCTTTCACATGAGAATTGTTTGTGTAGTTACTTTCAGTCCAGCGACCAGTCAATTGATTCTTTTCCGTTCATTTCAAGAAACTCATTTGCCTTTGAGAAATGCTTGCATCCAAAAAAGCCGTTATATGCCGACAAGGGGCTTGGATGCGCAGTCTCAAAGACTGCATGAGCAGGATTTGTAATCAGTGCCTTTTTTTGTCTGGCATTGGCTCCCCAAAGGAGAAAAACCATTGGTTCAGACCTTTCATTCAAAAGGCGGATAACTCTGTCGGTAAAATTCTCCCAGCCCATTCCCTTATGGCTGTTTGCATCACCTGCCCGAACCGTCAGAACAGCGTTAAGAAGCAAAACTCCCTGTTCTGCCCATTTAACAAGCTCGCCGTGAGGCGGCATTTCAATACCCAAATCATCACGGATTTCCTTGAACATATTTTTCAGCGACGGCGGCGGTTCAATACCTTTTTTCACCGAAAAACTGAGACCATGTGCCTGTCCCGGTCCGTGATATGGGTCCTGTCCGATTATAACCACCTTAACATCGCTGTATGATGTATACTTCAATGCGTTGAATATATCATACATATCGGGGTAAACCGTCTTTGTTTTGTATTCCCGTGCAAGAAAGGCACGAAGCTTCAAATAGTATTCCTTTTCAAACTCGCCCTCAAGAAGCTCGTCCCATTCATTTCCAATATTAACCATAACAGCCCCCCCCCTCTCTCTCTTTTATTACATTGAGCGAAGCCGAAACATCTCATATTTCAGATTCTTCGGCTCCGTTCCACTCCGCTCAGAATGACATACCTCTCGTCCTTCCCCGGATGACAAAATTTTTGTTTAGCCTGACAGAAGCTAAATGAATCTGCCTAAAAGCCATAATCCTTTTAGGGCGAAGAATTTTATACCTTTCCCTTCGTCATGTTGAGCGAAGCCGAAACATCTCATATTTCAGATCCTTCGGCTCCGTTTCACTCCGCTCAGGATGACAACCCCCTCGTCCTTCCCCGGATGACAAAATTTTTGCTCAGATTGTGCGATTCCAAGCACGAGGCTATACTTTGTGTATGCGAGTGTGCAGGAATCGTGCAAGATGAGTGAAAATTTTTTTATCTGGCGTGACGCTTGATTTTTTTTGTTGTTGTCTTTTCAAATTCTGTATCTCTGAAAAGTACTCTCTTAATCTGTTTCATGGGCGGCAAGGTGTCGTTAAGTGCTTGAATATCCTTTTTGATTCTGTCTTTTTCGTCGGGTGTTTCGGTATAGACTTCAGCGCAGAGGACATCGTCTTCGCCATAAACAACAACTTCGTTTACGCCTTCAACATTCTGAAGGATTACGTTTTCAATTTCTTCGGGATACACGTTTTTGCCGTTGCTGAGAATAATTATATTTTTGATTCTGCCGGTTATATGAATAAAACCGTTTTCGTCTATTGTACCTATGTCCCCGGTGCGGAACCATCCACCTTCAAGGAACACGGCTTTGGTTGCTTCGGGGTTATTGTAATATCCCATCATAACGTGGTCGCCTTTGACGATAATCTCACCCTCACCGTCTTCGTTGGGTTCATAGATTTTAACTTCTGTATTGTAAATGGGCAAGCCGGCTGCAGCAAACAAAAACTTTTTGTTTCTGTCAACTGAAACAATTGGCGAACACTCGGTGATTCCGTATCCGTTTATGATTGCAATGCCCAAATCATCAAAGCCCTTTGCGTACTTGCGGTCAAGGGGAGCACCACCGGCAATAAGCATTTCAAGATTTCCGCCAAAGCCCTTTTTGACCGACTTGAACAAAACACTTCTCAGGTCAATTCCAACCTTGCGGAGGGCATTGCTGATTTTAATCATTTTTTTGAGTAAATTTTCTTTACCCTGCTTTTTAACTGTTCTCCAAAGACTCTTATAGAAGGTTTCAACAAAGAGAGGAACAACACAAAGATGTCTTGGATGTGACTTTTCAATATCCTTCAAAATGCCTTTCAGACTTGTGTTAATATACACAAAATAGCCCCTGAAAATCTGACAAAGAACACCTGCGGTAAAACCAAAGGTATGGTGAATGGGCAAAACAAGCACCGACCCGTTTGGCTGACAGAACAAACGACAGCTGTTCACGGTATCAAAGGCAAGGTTTCTGTGATTGAGCATAACACCCTTTGGTTCACCCGTTGTACCCGAAGTATAGATAATGGTACAAAGTGCCTCAACATCAATTTTGTTTTCTTCGTATTTTGAGTCGCCTGCTTCAATCAGTTCGTTGCCTTTTTCAATAATATCCCCGAACTGACTCATGGGAATATATGTTTCAATTCCCTGCATATTGGACTTTGCTTCATCAATCAGTTTGCTCTTTGAATCAGCATAAACAAAAAGCTTTGCTCCGCTGCTGTTGATAAGATTTGCAACCTCAGGCGCACCAAGCTCCTTGTCAATGGGAACAATAACCTTTGAAGTGTTGACAGTTGCAAAATATGTTATTATCCACTCATAGCTGTTTTCGCCCATAACGGCAATTCTGTCGCCATCTTCAAGCCCCACTGTGTAAAAATATGTTCCCAGAGCATAAATATCACGTTTCATCTGTTCATAACTGACACCAATATCCTCACCATTTCTTTCAAAGAGAAAGGCTGTTCTGTCGGCATACTTTTCGCCAATCATGTCAATAAACTCCTTCAGGTCCCCAAAAACAGGAACATCATACATGGGATACTCCTTCATCATTTTAATCAATCCTCCATTTTTATTTCTTATCTTTGCTTGCCCAACGGTCAAGCATATGCATAATTTTCATATATATTTTACAAAACAACAACAAACGCCCTCAACTTTTCAAGGGTTCTTTTGCCAATGCCGTCAACATTCAGCAAATCATCAACCGTCCTGAATCTGCCCATCAAGGTTCTGGTTTCCACAATCCGTTTCGCCTTAACCGTTCCTATTTCAGGCAATTGTTCAAGGAGTTTTGCGTTTGCGGTATTAATATCAATTCTTCCGTCTTTATCAATTGTGCCTGCGGCAACGGTATCCGCTGTTTCTTCCTCCACATCAGTAATTGGCTCTTCAATTTTAACAACAGCTTCCATTCGGTCATATTGTTCCGAAATCTGTATGCACCCAAAAACCGTCAGCCACAAAACAACAATGTAGGCAGGAACAAAAGAGAAGGCGCGAACAACCCGATTTTTGCAAATATCGTATTTCCATTTATCTTCTCTTTCTTTTTTCACAAACAGTCCTCCAAGCATACTTATACTTTTTCATTATATCACAAATTTTCAGTAAATACAACCTTTTTCTCAGCACAAATTCTCCGTTTCTGTGCCAAAATTTTACCGGTTCTGTAACAAATGTTGGAGAAAAGTCATGAAAGATACTTCCACTTCTCTCAGCACGACCAAACAGAGTCATCCTGAGTGCAACGAAGAATCTTTCCCAAGTGTTTTTAAACCTTTGCAAAAATCCCAAAAACGCAAAAAGCCTTCCCCAAAAGGGAAGGCTAAATATCAAATTTATTTACATTTGCTGTCAACAAGGTCAAAAAATGCCTTTGTTGTAAACTGACTGTCACGGTTGAATCTGCCCAGAGTCACTTGCCTATCGTCAACTCGGTTCACTCTGTAATCAGTTGAAATAAAATATCTGTAACCTGCACTTTTCAGATTTGCAATAGTTCTGATGTCATACAAACCATAAGGGAATGAAAACACCGTGCAATCAATACCTGTTTTTTCTTTTATAACAGCTCTGTTCTTGTTTATATCAGCCAAAATTGCAGGGAAGTCCGACTGATACATAGGAGCAAGCTCCTCTCTTGTCTTTGCATGAAGTGAATATGTATGGTTACCTATTTCTGCAAGACCGCTTTCATTCAAAGCCTTGATTTCATCCCATGTACAGTATTCGGGATTCATTTTGTCAATCAATTCGCCGCAGATATAGAAGTTAACCTTGAAGTTATATTCCTTCATAAGGGGAAGAACATTAGTATAAATGCCCTTATAGCCATCATCAAATGTTATGATAATTGGCTTGGGATTCTTTTTGTAAAAATCAGCAACAATCTTATAATTATGATTATTAAGAAGATTTTCGCTATACTGTTTAACCTCAAAATACTCACTGGCAAAAACAGGACTATATCCTCTTGCCTTTATCTCAGCAAAATCCTCTGCAAGCATCTTACTTGTAACAACAAAGTCATTAAATTCTGCCGGATTATCAGAAACCTTGTGATACATAAGCGCCGGAATTTTTGTCTGAACGCTTTTTCTTGCTTCAATAAACGCTCTGCTGTCAATAAAAAATGTGGATGCAAATGCATTTATGCTGAAAAGCATAATCATTGTCAGCGTCATCGCAATTATTTTTTTAAGCATGAAACATCACCTCTTTAATAATTTGGTTCTTTTGAAGATACTTTGACACTTCAGTGATGATTCTTCGCTTCCCTCAGAATGACAACCACTTTTCGCACATACCGATGTGGCTGCCGGAAATTCTTTGCTGATGCCTCAAAATAATGCAAAAGAACCGATATTTTTTAGAAAAAAAGGGAACTAATTAAAGTTCCCTTTTTTTATTAAACTCTTTTATGACAATTATTATTCAATAACAACTGTTACATTGTTGATAATTCTGTCAATTTCATTCTCGATTGTTTCAACACCATAGTAACCATCGTAGAGTTCAGCGGGAACAACTACGTTCAATCTGTCACCAGCGATGATGAAGTCATAACCAGCATTGATGAGTTCCTGCTTGAGGTTAGAAACATTTGTTGTGTCTTCAAGAATAACTGTGAGAATTCTGGGCTGACCCATTACAGTTGAAACTGAAGGAGTATCTTCAGCATATCTGCCTGTGGGACGATATACGCCTGTTGCAATATCATCAACAAACTTTTCTTCGTAGATTTCGTAAGGCTTAGCAGCTTCAGCAAATGCTGTCTTCCATTCTACCTTGGGATCAGCGCAACCGCCTGCATATCTCCAGATGTAGGGGAGAGTTGTCTTGCCAGGTTCTGTTGTAACCTTAACGAATCTGAGTTCTCTTGAAGCATCATCAGCGAGAATGTCAGCCTGGTAAAGCTTTGTTTCTCTGAGGTAATCTTCAACAACATTGTATGTATATGTTTCATCAATGTTCTTAGCAACTTCTGATGTGAAAGGTGTGAGAACGTAGTCATAGTTCATTGCATAGTCGTAACCAGCAAGTTCCTTATCCTTTTCGATTACCTGAATTCTGTCAGGCATTTCGCCAAAGATGTCAACAACTTCTTCTTTTTCAACTTCGTAGCCAACGATTTCAACTTCGCTACCGTCCATAAGAACGCCATCAACAGAAAGAACCTGGATGTATCTGTAAGGAGCAGCAAGTTCGTAACCAACAGTTACCCATTCAGTGTTAGCTGTGTTCTTTGTCTGATATTCAGCGTCAGAACCAGCGAGCTGGAGGTGCTTGTAAACAGCATCGTTGTAGTCGGGAAGTGTGAGCTTGTTGTCTGAAACAAGAAGATCATCATACCATTCAGCAGGGCTGCCTGCAACGATCTTTGCGAAGGGCTGGAACTTATTAACGCCGCCTGTTACATAGTCAGGACCAGCAAGTTCAAGCCAGCTTACACGGTTAATTGCATCTTCAAAGAGACCATAAGCATCATCAAGCTTACCAGCCTTGAAAGCTTCCCAAGATGTGTTGTTCTTGTAAACTTCAGCCCAGTATGCATCTGCAAGGTCAGCAATTGTGTGCCATGTGAAATCAACCTTTTCATCATAAAGGCCGTAAACGTGTGAATAGTCTTTAACTACGCCGTCTTCAACAACGTACTTGTCAAAGCCCTTCTTAACCCATTCTCTTTCAACAGGAGCTGTCTTGAGGTTTGTCTTGAGAACGTTTGTTCTTTCAAAAGCACCTGTGAAATCTGAATATACTCTGTTGTATACTATGTAAGGAATCTTAGCTTCCCAGAAATCGGGGAGTTCTTTTACATTTACGTCAGCATAGTTGCCTTCGAAAAGTGTAAGGCCTGTAGCATTGCCTTCAAGCCAGAGCTGCATAATTTCTCTGTGGGGATATTCTGCTTCATAGAAAGCATGCTTCCACTCTACATCTTTAGCAGCAACAGTTTCTCTAATGAGTTCATCCTTTTCAGGACACTTGTAAATCTTGCCGTACAAACCATCAGCATCAGGAATCTGGTCGTAAGCAATGAACTTATCATTTGCGCAAGCAAATGCACTTACAGAAGATACGAGCATAGCAGCAGCCATAACTACCGCACCGATCTTCATTTTCTTAAAAGACTTCATGATAGTCCCTCCTAAAAAAAATATTTAATCTTTTCAAAATCATTGTAACTCCAATCAGGAGTTTTGTCAATAGCCTTTTTCGAAAAAACATTACAATTTGTTTACAAAAAAGTTACATTTTTTCTACATTAACATTTAAGCAGCTATTTTCTTGAAATTTATGATTACGGACAGGTCACCGGTCAGATGACCTGTCTGAAAAACCACATTAAGTTTTGAGCGGAATTACTCGATGATTTCTGTAACAACGCCCGAACCAACTGTACGTCCACCTTCACGGATAGCGAAACGGAGACCTTCTTCAACAGCGATTGTTGTTGTAAGTTCAACAGTCATTGTAACGTTATCACCGGGCATACACATTTCTGTGCCTTCAGGAAGGTTAACAACACCTGTAACGTCAGTTGTTCTGAAGTAGAACTGGGGTCTGTAGTTTGTGAAGAAGGGAGTATGACGTCCGCCTTCTTCCTTTGTCAGTACGTAAACCTCACCCTTGAACTTTGTGTGGGGGTTGATTGTACCGGGCTTTGCAAGAACCTGTCCTCTTTCGATTTCGTTTCTCTGAACACCACGGAGAAGAGCACCGATGTTGTCACCAGCTTCAGCTGAATCAAGGAGCTTTCTGAACATTTCAATACCAGTTACAACAACTTTTCTTGATTCTTCAGCAAGACCAACGATTTCAACTTCGTCTGAAAGGTTGAGAGTACCTCTTTCAACTCTACCTGTAGCAACTGTACCACGGCCTGTGATTGAGAATACGTCTTCCACAGGCATCAAGAAGGGAAGATCACTCTTTCTTTCAGGTGTGGGGATATAAGCATCAACTGCATCCATGAGTTCCTTAATGCAAGCATATTCAGGAGCTGAAGCATCTGTTGAAGCAGATTCAAGAACTGCAAGACCTGAACCCTTAACGATCGGGATTTCATCACCCGGGAATTCGTATTCTGAAAGGAGATCACGGATTTCCATTTCAACGAGTTCGAGAAGTTCGGGGTCGTCAACCTGGTCAACCTTGTTCATGAAAACAACAATCTTCGGAACGCCAACCTGACGTGAAAGAAGAATGTGTTCTCTTGTCTGAGGCATAGGACCATCAGCTGAAGAAACAACGAGGATAGCACCGTCCATCTGAGCAGCACCTGTGATCATGTTCTTAACGTAGTCAGCATGTCCGGGGCAGTCAACGTGTGCGTAGTGACGTGCTTCTGTTTCGTACTCAACGTGAGCAGTAGAGATTGTGATACCTCTTTCTCTTTCCTCAGGAGCCTTATCGATCATATCGTAAGCTTCAAACTGAGCCTTACCATCGAGAGCAAGCACCTTTGTGATTGCTGCAGTAAGAGTTGTCTTACCATGGTCAACGTGGCCGATTGTACCAATGTTAACATGGGGTTTTGTTCTTTCATATTTAGCTTTTGCCATTTTAAATTTCCTCCTAACTTGGATATTTAATTAATTTACTAATTATTTTACTACATATGCAAACTTTTTTCAATAGCTTTTAGGAAAAAAGTTCAAAAAAACTTTACAATTAATCATTCTTAGCTCTGTCGCTGATAATCTTATCCTGAACAGACTTGGGAACTTCGCTGTAATGTGAGGGTTCCATTGAATACTGACCACGACCCTGAGTTCCTGAACGGAGAACGGTTGCATAACCGAACATTTCAGAAAGGGGAACGTCTGCAGTAACCTGAGTAACACCGCCACTACGTGATTCCTGGCATTTAATCATACCACGTCTTGAGCTAAGGTCACCGATAACAAAACCGAGGTAGTCATCGGGAGTGATAACGTTAACAAGCATGATAGGTTCTTTGAGAACGGGGTCTGACTTTCTCATAGCTTCTTTGAATGCCATTGAAGCGGCAATCTTAAACGCCATTTCAGAAGAGTCAACTTCGTGGTAAGAACCGTCATAAAGAGTTGCCTTCAGGTCAACAACGTTGTAACCTGCAAGAACACCGTTGAGCATCGCGCTCTGGATACCTGCATCAACAGCGGGGATGTATTCCTTGGGAACTGCACCACCCACAACCTTGTTTTCAAATACATAACCTGCGCCTTCTTCCAGTGGCTCGAACTTAACAAGTACGTGACCGTACTGACCCTTACCACCTGACTGACGAGCATACTTGTGATCAACGTCAACTTCTTTTCTGAATGCTTCACGGTAAGAAACCTGAGGCTGACCAACGTTTGCTTCAACTTTAAATTCGCGAAGGAGACGGTCAACGATGATTTCAAGGTGTAGCTCACCCATACCGGCAATGATTGTCTGGCCGGTTTCTTCATCTGTATATGTCTTGAATGGGGGATCTTCTTCTGCAAGCTTTGCAAGAGCAATACCCATCTTTTCCTGACCTGCCTTCGTCTTGGGTTCAATAGCAACACGAATAACGGGTTCAGGGAAGTTCATTGATTCAAGAATGATAGGATGCTTTTCGTCACAAAGAGTTTCACCTGTTGTTGTATTCTGGAGACCAACTGCTGCTGCAATATCACCGGAATAAACAATATCAAGGTCTTCTCTGTGGTTTGCGTGCATCTGAAGGATTCTACCCATACGTTCTCTCTTGCCCTTGCAGGAGTTGAGCACGTGTGAACCCTTTTCAAGTGTACCTGAGTATACACGGAAGAAGCAAATCTTACCAACAAACGGGTCTGTTGCAATCTTGAACGCAAGAGCTGCAAAAGGAGCATCGTCTGATGAAGGTCTTTCATCATCCTCTTCTGTGTCGGGGTTAACACCCTTGATGTTAGGAACATCTGTGGGTGCAGGCATATATTCAATAACTGCATCAAGAAGCAGCTGAACACCCTTGTTTCTGTACGCTGTTCCGCAGAGAACAGGTACGATTTCATTGTTGATGGTAGCTTTACGGAGTGCCGCTTTAAGCTCTTCAACACTGATTTCTTCACCGCCAAAGTACTTTTCAAGAAGTTCTTCGTCAGTTTCGCAAATTGCTTCAACCATCTGAGCACGATATTCCTCAGCCTTGTCCATCATATCGGCAGGAATAGCATCCTTGTGATAGGTGTTACCGAGTTCATCATCATAAATCTCGGCTTCCATGTTCATAAGGTCAATGATACCAACGAATGTATCTTCAGCACCGATAGGAAGCTGAATGGGAACACCGTTTGCATTGAGTCTTTCACGAATCATGTTTACTACGTTATAAAAGTCAGCACCCATGATATCCATTTTGTTAACGAAAATCATACGGGGAACCTTGTATTCATCAGCCTGACGCCATACTGTTTCTGACTGGGGTTCAACACCGCCCTTAGCACACATAACAGTAACAGAACCGTCAAGAACTCTCAGTGAACGCTGAACTTCAACAGTGAAGTCAACGTGTCCGGGAGTATCAATAAGGTTGATTCTGTGCTTTTTGCCTGCATAAGGACCTTCTTTGGGTTCCCAGAAGCAGGTTGTTGCAGCAGAGGTAATTGTGATACCACGCTCCTGTTCCTGAGCCATCCAGTCCATTGTAGCGCCGCCTTCGTGGGTTTCACCAAGCTTGTGGTTGATACCTGTGTAATACAAGATACGTTCTGAAGTAGTAGTTTTACCGGCATCGATGTGAGCCATGATACCGATGTTTCTTGTTCTTTCAAGCGAATACGCTCTGGCCATAGTAACTCCTTTCAACACATAAAATGTGTTAGTCTAAATCGAAAATTGGCATTCCGCCCTAATTTGAGCTCGCACAGAAAATTGCTTTAGGTTTGGTGAATGCGAGGCTGAAAAAAACGGAGTGTATATGATATACATGAGTATTTTTTCAAGCTGAGCACATTCGCCAAAGATGAAGTAATTTTCAAAGCGAGATTACCAGCGGAAGTGAGCGAACGCCTTGTTCGCTTCTGCCATCTTGTGTGTGTCTTCTTTCTTTTTGAAAGCACCGCCTGTGCTGTTGATTGCATCCATCAACTCGTTTGCAAGTCTTTCAGCCATTGTTCTTTCGCTTCTCTGTCTTGCATAGAGTGTGATCCATCTGAGGCCCAGTGTTTCGCGTCTTTCGGCTCTAACTTCGATCGGAACCTGATAGTTAGCACCGCCGACACGTCTGGCTTTAACCTCGAGTACGGGCATAACGGCATTCATAGCTTCTTCAAAAACTTCAACGGGATCTTTGCCTGTCTTTTCCTTTATGATTTCGAAAGCATCATAAACGATAGCCTGAGCAACACCCTTCTTGCCGTCGAGCATAATATTGTTGATAAGACGAGTAACAGTCTTACTGTTGTACATAGGATCCGGCAACACGTCACGACGTGCAATATGTCCTTTTCTTGGCACTTATCTTCCCTCCATTTCTTTGTGAATAATATCCACAAGGTACTCAATACCCAATAGGATACTGCTAGCGCTGTAATACTATTACTCAATATATATAAAATAGTAATACGCACTATAAAATAAATTTCTTGCTTAAATTTTTGCCTTACTTAGCATCTTTCGGTCTCTTTGCACCGTACTTTGATCTTGACTGGTTACGCTTCTGAACGCCCTGTGTATCAAGAGTACCACGGATAATGTGATAACGAACACCAGGGAGGTCCTTAACTCTACCGCCACGGATAAGCACTACGCTATGTTCCTGGAGATTGTGACCAATACCGGGAATATAAGCAGAAACTTCAATACCGTTTGTAAGACGAACTCTGGCAACCTTACGGAGCGCTGAGTTAGGCTTTTTGGGTGTCATTGTTCTAACCGAAGTACAAACACCTCTCTTCTGCGGTGAATCCTGATCAATGTATCTCTTCTGGATTGTGTTGAAACCCTTGAGGAGAGCAGGAGCAGTTGATTTCTTTTCCGCAGTCTGTCTGCCTTTCTTAACTAACTGGTTGAATGTTGGCAATTATTTCACCTCCTGTATATAGAATGGATATATAAAAACGCTAAGCGTCTTTACCGAGAATTGTGGCAACAGCGGTGGGCACTTCAACATGGCAGGCTTTTGCAAGCTCTTTCATATTGTTTACGTATTCCACAGCAACGCCTTTTTCATTGCAAAGTCTTTCAAGGGGAAAGACAACATGGGAATCAGCATCCCTTGCCACAAAAACAAGCTCTGCCTTTCCCGCATCAATAGCCTTTTTGGATTGTTTAAGTCCCACAACGTGAGGACTCGTCTTAATTCTTTCCATCTTTTTTCACCTTGCGTTTTATCTGTGGGGAACGGGACAAAGCCACAAAGCCCCAATATTGCAAAATACAATTTATTCTATCAGTTTTCAAGTATTTTGTCAAGTGTTCTTCAAAATTATTTTCACAGAAATTTTAAACAAAATATCTTTGGTTCATACCTTTTGTATGTAACATTTTTACAAACACGGCTTCAGATGCATTTTTCTATAAGGATTCCTTTGCTTCAGCAAGGGCTTTTGCAAGCTGGTCGGGACAGGAAGTTCCTCTGCCGTTGCAGTCAATTCCTTTGAGGCGTGAAATCGCTTCATCCACATCCATACCTTCAACCAGACGTGCAACCCCCTGAGTGTTACCCATGCAGCCGAAAACAAATTTCACATTCTTTACGGTGTTCCCGTCAATATCAAAGGAAATCTCCCTTGAACAGGTTCCACGTGTTTTATAAGAAAAACTTTTCATATTCACTCTCTTCCTCTTCTTCTAAGATAAAAAGATTCTTCGCCCTTGGCTCAGAATGACACCCAATATATCGCCCTGAGTGTAACGAAGGATCTCTTTGAAGGTTTTTACACCAACGCTTGTTACAAAACCGATAAAAAAGCGCCTTTGGCGCTCGCCTGCGGCGGGCAGAAAAGGATACAGCTTTTTTCGTCCATGTGCGTTTCCGCCATCGGCGGAAAATTTCGCACGGACAATTCAATTTTTGTTTTCATATAATAGGAAATTTGCAATTTCCTATTATATGGAAAAAAGGACGCCCAAGGCGTCCTTTTGAAATTTCAATTCTTATTTGTTGATAAGATCCTTAAGAGCCTTACCAGCCCTGAAAGCGGGAACCTTAGCTGCATCAATTTTCATTTCAGCACCTGTCTGGGGGTTTCTGCCTGTTCTTGCTGCTCTTTCTCTTACTTCAAAGCCGCCGAAGCCAACGAGCTGAACCTTGTCACCCTTAACGAGTGCATCTTCAACTGCACCAACGAAAGCGTTGAGAGCTGCTTCTGCATCCTTCTTTGAAAGATTAGCCTTTTCAGCCATTACTGCGATTAATTCCTGTTTATTCATTTTTAAAACTCCTTTTCTTTTTTAATATTAAAAATATTAGGTAATTAATTAATAACGTTATTACTATGATACTACATCTTTTCGCAAATTTCCATAGTTTTCTGTATTTTTTTTAAAATTTGTTACATTTAACAAATTTATGTCTGCGGTTTTGAACCAAATGCACAGCAAAATGCTGTATTTGAGAGTATTTCCACATTAATCTGAATTATTCATCATCATCTCATTCAGCTCTGCACGGGTGATAAGCACCTGTCTGGGCTTTGTTCCCTCATAAGGTCCGATAATGCGGTTTTCTTCAAGCTGGTCAATAATTCTTGCGGCTCTCTGATAACCGATTTTGTATCTGCGCTGAAGCATTGCAACAGAGGCTTGTCCTGCATCAACAGCATACTCTGCCGCCTGATAGAACATTGAATCCTTTTCGCCGCTCCTTGTCTGGGTCACTTCTTCGGCGTGTTCTTCGTTCATTTCCTGTTCACGTTCAATGTGCTCAAGAATGCTTTCGTCATACTCTGCTTCATACTGCTGTTTTATATAGGAAATAATTCCCTCAATTTCATCATCCGAAAGGAAGTTACCCTGAATACGCATGGGCTTGTTTGCACCTCTTGGAGCATAAAGCATATCGCCCTTACCCAACAATTTTTCGGCACCCATACTGTCAAGAATGGTTCGGCTGTCCACCTGAGACGAAACAGCAAAGGAAATTCTTGAAGGCACGTTTGCCTTGATAACACCGGTGATAACATCAACAGAGGGTCTCTGAGTTGCAATAACAAGATACATACCTGCCGCTCTTGCAAGGGCCGCCAAGCTGTTGATTGCATCCTCCACCTCATTTTTTGCCGCAAGCATAAGGTCTGCAAGCTCGTCAATGATAATAACAATTTCGGGCAGCTTGTTTTCGGGAGTTTCGTTGTCCTCCATAAGCTCATTGTAGCCCTGAATGTTTCTGACCTTGTTGTCCTTCATCAGCTGATAACGGTTCTTCATTTCGGCAACTGCCCAGTTGAGAGCACCGGCTGCGTGTTTGGGGTCGGTGACAACAGGTATCAGCAAATGGGGAATGCCGTTATAAACACCAAGCTCAACCATTTTGGGGTCAACCATAATCATTTTGACTTCATCGGGCTTTGCTTTGTACAATATACTTGTTATGAGCGAGTTGATGCACACACTCTTACCGGAACCCGTTGCACCCGCAATGAGAATATGTGGGAAGCTTGCCACATCGGCAATAACGCAATTACCGCTGATGTCCTTGCCCAAAGCAAATGCCGTTTTGGATTTGAAATCACGGAACTTGTCCGTATCAATAACCTCACGGATGGGTACGGGCGTTGGAGTTTCGTTGGGAATCTCAATTCCTATGGCAGATTTACCGGGAATGGGTGCTTCAATACGAACACCCGATGCCGCAAGGCTTAATGCAATATCGTCTGCCAGATTGGTTATTTTTGAAACCTTGATTCCAAATCCGGGCTGTAATTCAAATCGTGTTACCGACGGACCCTGGGTTATATTCAGAATCTTTGCTTCAACCTTGAAGCTTGCAAGGGTTTCAAGCAATTTATTTGCCTTGTCTTCCAATTCCTGTTTTATCTCCCCACGGCTCTTTGTCATGGGCTTGGGCTTTGCAAGGAGCGAAACCGAAGGCAGCTTGTAATTGAGCAGCTTTGTTGCCTCGATGTTTTCCTTTGCCATGGTATTTACGCTGTCTGCCGCCTGCTGTACCTCCTGCTGGCTCATTCGTTTTCCCACTTCAACAGCTCTGTCAAGGGGAACACCTGCATCAATGGCAGACTGTGTGAGAACATCAACCTTTTCCTCCATCTGAACCAGACTGGGCGGTTCAAATTCTCCGTCCTTCTTTTCCTTGAAGTTTCCGTTTTCGTCAGGAAGCTCCGTCAGCACACCGGTCTGAACATCTTCAATTCTGAAGGGCTTCTTCTTTTCTTTTATTTCGGGTTCAGCCTCCTGTTCCTCCTGCTCTCTGAGAATTTCCTGAACAATCTCCTGAGTTTCGTCAACAGGGTCTTCTTCAAATTTAAAACGTTTCACCGTTCGAACCGTCTGTTCAACATCCTTATTCTTTGCAAGGTCTTCAACAACACCGCCGTTGAAATACTCCTTGAAATAACCGCTGTTGGGCATATTTTCGGGGTTTCTGTCGTGTTCAGCCTTTGTTTCCACTCTGATTTTTTCGGGTTCAGCCCGGAAAGCACGCTTTTTCTTTTCGGTCATTTCTGTTCTTTTTGCCCGGATTGGTTCAAAAACCTTTCTTGCAACACTCTCAAGTGAGATTTCGGTCATCATAACAACAAGAACAAGCAACGCCGTGATTGAAACAATGTATGACCCAACCACACTGATTGTATTTTTGAACAGCAGGCACAAAAGACCGCCCACAACACCGCCGATTTGTCTTCCGTAAAGTTTGCCGATTGTTGCAAAAAGACCTTTTTCATTCCACAAAATCTTTTCGTGCTGAGTCAAAGCCCCCAGGAGGGACAAAACAACCATAACCGCCAGAAGCAGCCACATTTTTCTTGTAACCTTCTCCTTCTTTTCCTCAACGAACATATTGAGGCCTGTCCATATAACAAACACGAAGAAAATAGCCGATGCTTCGCCAAAGAGACCCATCATCAGATTCTTTATAAAGCCGCCCACAGGTCCCGTGGTTTCTGTAAAGAAAGAAAGTGCCAGAAAAAGCCCCAACGCAACAAACAAAATACCCTTTATTTCTGCACTGCGCTTTGTTTCAGCCTGAACCGCCTTCACATTTTTTGATGTTTTTGCAGTTTTTGATGTTGCGGTTTTTGAACCAGAAGTCTTCTTTGCTGTGGATTTTCCACCCTTTTTTGTTGTTGTTTTCTTTGTTGTCGCCATAAAATATCACCACCAGATTATATCATAACAAAATAAAGTATCACCAAAGCCCCAAGAACAATTCTGTAAATTCCAAACGCCTTGAAGTCGTGTTTCTTGACAAAATTCATCAGGAACTTGATTGCAATCATTGAAACAACGTACGCAACAATCATTCCCACAACAAGAACCGTTATCTCATCCGCACTCATTGTCAAACCTTCAAGCACGAACTTTGCAATCTTCAAAAGGCTCACCCCAACCATAACGGGAATCGCCATAAAAAAGGAAAACTCTGCCGCAACGCCCCGACTGCAACCAAGAAGCATTGCACCAAGAATTGTTGCACCCGACCGGGAGGTTCCGGGAATTATGGACAACACCTGAAATGCCCCGATGAGGAGTGCCGTTTTGCAGGTCATTTCATCCATGGTGTTCACAAGCGTCTTTTTGCGGATTTTTTCCACAATAATAAAAGCAACACCGTAGATAATCAGCATGGCAGACACAACCTGCCAGTTTTCAATCTGCTCCATAATCGAATCCAGAGCCAAACCAATGACTGCCGCAGGTATACAGCCCACAATCACCTTGAACCACATATTCCATGTATCACGCTTTTCAGTTTTACTCTTTGAAAGAGCAAAGGGATTGAGCTTTTTGAAATACAGCGTGACAACAGCCATAATGGCTCCAAGCTGAATCACATACAGATATAAATCAAAAAATCCCGAATTATTAACAAAGCTGTCCTTTCCGCTCAAAAACTCTTTCACAAGAATCATATGCCCGGTTGAGCTTATGGGAAGCCACTCAGAAATCCCCTCAACCAAGCCCATAATAACAGTTCTTATTATATCCAAAACCATAAATAACCTCCGGAAGAATATACTTTTTACATTATATTCATTACATACCATATTATAGTTTAACACAAAATCTTTTTTGATACAAGAGTTTTGACAAAAATTCCTTTTTTTCTCAGAAATATCGAATTTGTTGCATCAGACATTTTAAAAAACGCATGGGGGCTGTTGCATTAAGTAAAGTTATTATGCAAATTAACTAAAAAGTCACCCTGAGCGAAGTCGAAGGGTCCGGAAAACAAAGATTCTTCCACTCCGCTCAGAATGACAATCACGTTTTTTGTGCGACTTTACTTTAACGCAACAGCCCCATACAAAAACAAATAATTTATTTACGATTTTGCTAAATGCAGCAACCCCTTATCAGCAATCCCTGAATTCAAACTTAACTCTCATGGTCTTGCTTTCACCGGGCTTCAGGAATTTGAGAATACCCTTTTCACGCATAACATCTCTGCCGTCGGGATAGCAGTTTGCAGGCTCCAGACCCAGAACATACGCATATTCGCCCATCATTTTCCATTCGGTAAAGCAATCCAGATTGGTTCTGTCAAAGGTCATACGAAGCTCTGTATGTATATCGGGGTTTGACAACGAAACATCAGGCTCACCCTCAAAGGAATGATAATAGCACTGTTCAACAAAATCCTTGTCCGGAACAATCATCTTGTCCCAAGTGTCAATATCTTCAGCCGCATGGTCGTCTCTGGGCGCAACTGCTGATGAAGAAATCTTCAGAACCGACTTTTCGCTGAGAAGGGGATAACCCATGTTGCAGTGATACATAATCATAAAAGGCGCTTCATTGCATCCTATGTTCTTAACCGTGTCAATCACTTCAAGGGTATTGTCATTCAGACCGCAGATATATTCACGCTCCAAAAGGTACTGATTACTTCCTATGAATCCGTCACGCATAACCGCCTTTATTCTTATACAATCCTCCTCAACAGAATATGAATATTGCTCCGCAGGAATGTGAGCAATGTTTCCATGAAGAGGCAAATTCTCTCCGTTATCGGTGCATGGGCTTCCAACCGCCGAAAGACCGCAGGTTGTCAGAAAGCCTGCCGTGAACGACTTCAAAAAGTTTGCATCGGTTCCTTCATAATACTGAGGGCCCACAAGACCGCAGGGAGCAATATACGCCATGCTGTTGCCCTTGTAAAACAGGTAGGAAATATCCGCACATCTGTCCAGAGAAACCGAAAAATCAAGCCCCTTTCCGTTGCGAACTTCAAGCATCCGCATTCCGTCCGCCTTTCCTCCAACCATTCTTGTTTCCTTCACGCCGTAGAGCTGTGAAGGATGTCCGATATATTTGTTCATTTCAATCGTCCTTTCATTTTTTATTAATTCAAAACTTCTCCAAGCATATCACATTCTGTCATACAAGCATTATTATATAAGAAGGTTTTCACCTCATAGGGTTCAAATTCAATTTCATCCTGCCGTTCAAAAACTTTAATATCAGCTTTTTGTGCTTTATCGCTTGAATTATAAAAACGAACATAATGGCCATTCTCTGCAAGACTGATATTTGTCATAATAATGCTGTCATTTCCGATTTCCGCAAGTTGTTCAGGCTTTTTGCCCTCGCCGCAGGGGAAGAATGACAAAGTTTCGGGAGCCATATTATAACTTTGCGCCATTCTTTCAATGGGCAGATTTTCTCCGCACACCAATCTGTACTCAAACTCTCTTTCGCCCAGGTCAATATGTTCGGTGTACCTGTCATCCTCGCAAATGGGTCGGTCATCAATGGGATGAGCCGAATACACCGGGGTACGCATCAAGGAAATCAGAATGTTACCGTCTTCAAAAGAACCGGCATAAGTTCCCTTATTCAGAACATAAACGCCATTAATTCCGCACCATTGCTGGAACGAAACCTCACGGCCATCGTCTTCAAGCTTTCTCACGCCAAATGCTGTCTGACCAAGAAAATCGCCTGAATTTTTCACGCCAACAGCATATTTATACATTCTGTTAACATCATTGGACAGCATTTTTATTTTCACATCAACATAATCAGCATCCTTAGGAATTGTGTATGTCACAACGGCAACGGATTTTTCAAACTTGAAAAACGCCTGAACCCTGCAAGCCGCCGCACCGTTTTCAATAACACGAACATTTTCGGTTTTTGCATCGGCATAACCGCAAAATGCGTTTGCCTCAGCCTTGCTCATAAATTCCATTTCGCCGATTTTGTCGTTGAATCTGTCAACTGTCATTCCCCATGGGTCTTCGTTGTCCTTCATAACAAAAATCTTTCCCGCATTTTCAAGCTGAACCTTTCCGTTTGAATCCAGCTTGGTCAAAAGACCGTTTTCCTTGCTGATTTTAACCGTTCCGAAAGCAGTTTTAACCATTATAAATTGGTCGTCAGCTTCAGCCTTTTTAATACGGTCGGAATCTTTTCCCATTTCGAGCCTTGCATCAAATCTGTTCATTGAACAGGGCTTCAGCTCTGCCGTGAAAACAACTCTCTTTCGCCAGTCAAGATTCAGAGTACATTCGGGCTTTTCGTTCTGAGTCGCAAGCTCCTTTCCGGTTTCGTCATAAACTCTGGCATAAGTGTACTCACCCTCATTCCAGTTTTGATTTGAAAGATTAAATTCAAATGCAATATTTTCTTTGACGGGATAGGGCAGGGGATTATAAACCATAACCGGAATTTCACCGTCAACCGCTTTTTTCTGTCCTGAACACAGCTTCATAAAAGCTCTCATAATCAGCTTGTCGGCAATATGAATTCCATGATTCAGTCTGCCGATTTCCTGTTCCTCACCTGTTTTTATCATTGAGCCGGGCAGAATATCGTGGAATTCAGCAAACATCAACGCCTTTTCGGCTTCCTTGATTTCAGTATCCCAAATACCTGCATTTGTCATCATTGTTTTGCAGACTTCAATTTTGTTTTCAAGCTTTCTGTGAAGCTGTTTTATTCTCACCATGGATGAATAACAACCAACCATGCAATGGCAGAGCGAATCCTCAACAACCTCAAGATTGCTTTTGTCAACCTCATTAAAGAAAGAATCGGGGTCAGAATGAACAATTTCAATATTTTCCGTTTCCTCAATGAGCTTTGCTATGCCCTCCATATCGGGCACAGAAGCACCGCCGCCGTGGTTGCCTATTCCCCAGGTTTTGAGTCCTGTTTCATAAATATTCTTTTCGGGGTCAGCTTCGTTCATGCAGCTTTCTATGTATTCATTTATATTTTTTACAGCCTCCCCTTTAAGGGAATTGTAACCACCAAAAATACAAAGGGCTGTTATCTCACTATTGTCATAGCCCTTCCATTTAAACAATGTATTACTCTTTGCGGCACGCATAAAAAGATAGTTTTTGTAGCCTGTTTTTGCAAGAATCTGAACAAGTCCCCTTGTGTGGCCAAAGGAGTCAAAATTCACCGCAGTTTCGGGCTTAACCCCAAACTTCTCATAAAAATATTCTCTACCTGCCTTTATTTGCCTTATGAAGGATTCGCCGTTGGGAATGTTGCAGTCGGGCTGAAGATACCAGCCGCCGATTATCTTCCATGAGCCTTTTTTCACAAGACTTTTAATTCTTTCAAACAAATGTGGTTCATATTCCTCCACCCATTGATAAAGCAGAGCTTCGTTGTGACAAAATACAAAGCCTTCATATTTCTCACAAAAATCCGCCGCCGTTCTGAAGGTGGAGATTGCCTCTGCCGCTCCCTCATTCCAGGGCCAGAGCCAAACCGGATCAAGATGGGCATTGCATACCAAGTGTAGTTTTTTCATACCAAATACCTTCTTTCTGTCTTATAACAAATATATGTAATCTTTAATTATTTCACACACTTTTGGCAGGGTGTCAGCCCTGCATTTTGGGCATCCTCAATTGAAGTACCGTAGCTATTTCTGCCGCCGCATTGGGAATCTCTGTGATACCGCTTCCCCGACGGGGTTCTGTAAACATCAAACATCGCCCCAACAAAGGTGCTTTCGCCGGTTGCATAGTCAATCTTAACCCCCGGCTGAACATTATAGCAAAAAACACAGAAGCAAATTCCCTCGCCCTTGTCCTCAACGGAATAGCCCTCAAGCAAAACACCGTCCGCAACAAGATTACTCTCCGAAAACACAGGGGTTGAACGGAACATAACATGATTTCCAGTTTTTTCAATATAGTCAAACACTTTATTTTCAAAGGGCAGCATACCCTCAATATTCAAATATCTTGTTCCCGTTATGAGATTTCTTTTGTTTGCATTTTCGCCCGTAAGCTGATGAGCAATCAGGTGGCAACGGTTATAAAGATAATCTCCGTCAATCACGCCTCTATATACAACACTCTGCCACCCCGTGGGAATCACAGAACTGATATTGCCCCTTGGCACCGTGGGCATAATATCCTTTCCCACCGAGGCAAAGCCCACATCACACCGTCCAACGCCGTCAAGCTGTCCGTAATATTCAAAGGATGCACCTATAATTTCATAATCCTCAAAAAAAGGCTTGTTTCCGTTGATTTCGGTGCGGGCAACACCAAAATATTCGGGAACCTCTTTCATAAGACGTTCATACTCCTCCTGCTCAAAGGAATTTTTCACAATAAACACCGTCTGCGTATCATCATCCCACGCAACACCAAGTCCAAATTCCTCCGCAACAAAACGGAGGGGAATCATGGTCCGCTGATTGATTATCTTGGGCTCAACATCAAGACTTTTTTCCTCACCGTTGACCTGTGCAATTTTTTCATCAATATTCAGTTGAATCTGTTCATTATTCAGAAGCAACACAACAGAGTTGGTTTCTTCGATCCACACCACTCTGCCCCCAAGGCTCTCAATGATTGCCCTAATGGGAACAAGTGTTCGTCCGTCCACAACCGTGGGTGCTGTACCTCTGCCCGAATCAATTTCCGTTTCAACTCCGTTGACCATCATAATGGGATTGCCGATTTCAAGGCTGACAACAAAATCCCCCTCTGCCGCTCCAACCGAAAGCCAAAGAACCCACACAAAAACAAGCATAACCCAAAGACTCCTGAGCCTTCTCATAACACTCGCCTCCATACATCACTCGCAAAAATGTTCAAGTCTTTCGCCCGACACACGATAAACCGTCCATTCATCCATGGGAACAGCCCCCAATGACAAATAAAAATCAATGCTTGGCTTGTTCCAGTCAAGGCACGACCATTCAAGTCTGCCGCATCCACGCTCAACAGCAATCCTCGCAAGCTCTCTCAGCAAACCTTTTCCAAAGCCTCTTCCCCGATATTCAGGGAGAACAAACAAATCCTCAAGATAAATCCCCGCCCTTCCGAGAAAGGTGGAAAAATTGTGGAAGAAAAGGGCAAAGCCCACCTCCTTCTCACCATCAAGGGCAAAAATCACCTCGGCTTTTCCCTTTTCAAATATCCATTCTCTCAACAGTTCTTCCGTTGCAATCACTTCATCGGACAGCTTTTCATATTCAGCAAGCTGTCTGATAAAAAACAATATTTTTTCTGCATCCTTCTCGGTTGCAAATCTGAAATCTATTTTTGACATAGAGCTCCTCCGTTCATCAATTTGAGCTTGTATAGACATCTGTAACCTCCGTAATTGTCATAAACGCCTGTGGGTCAATCTCATGGGCAATCCGCTTCACGTTTGGAATCTGAAATCTGTTCACAATAAAATAGATTGCCGTTTTCTGCTTCTGTGAATAATGACCCTTAACCGCAATCTGCGTCACACCGCTGAGGTATTCCGAGCTGAGTGCGTCGCATATGTCGTTTGCGTGGTCGGTTATAATCATAATCGCCTTTGAACGGTCAAAACCTTCAACAATGAAGTCAATGGTTTTTAGCCCTGCGGCATATGTAACAATTGAGTATAAGGGCAAAATCCAGCTATTCAGAATAATACCGCTGATTATGTAAAGGATAACATTATAAATCATAACAAATGTACCAACAGTTATGCCCATCTTCTTTGCAAATATAACCGACATAACCTCAACACCATCAATGGCTCCGCCCAATCGGATTGTCAAACCGCTGCCCACACCCGAAATAAGGCCTCCGAACAACGAACAAAGAAGAAGGTCTTCGCCTGCAAGAGGTGAAGCAAGACTCACATCAATGGGCAAAACATCAGTTATCAGAAAGGCACCCAGAGAATACATGGCAACAGTATATAGAGAGTATATGGTAAAAAGTCTGCCCTGCCGCCTCAGTCCGTAAAGAAACAAGGGCGTGTTAATCACCAGCAAAAACACATACAGGGGAATACCCGAAATCTGTGACAAAAGCATTGATGTGCCCGAAATTCCGCTGTCATAGAGCTTCACGGGATTCAAAAACACCGTAATACCGAAAGCATTTATGAATCCTGCAATGGTAAGCCCAACAAAAGTCAGTATGCTGAGCCTGTTTTTTAAACTTTGTTTCATAATCATCACCCTTTTAACCCATTATAATATTATTATATCACTTATTATATAAAAAAGAAAGTATAATTTTCACACTTTCACAAATCATTCAAAACTTTTTTTGCCGACACTTGATTTTTTCTCAACACTCCTGTATACTTTATGCTATACATTATATCGAGGTACAAAAAATGAAGAAATACGGTTTCAGAATAATTTCCGCAATCATCTTTCTGATTGCACTTGCGCTTCTTGCGCTCATCACCGTTCCGCTAATCACAACACACAAAAATCCCCAGGAATTCAAAGCGTTCATCGACAGCTATGACTCATGGGGGCTTCCCGTGATGCTCTTTATTCAGCTGGCACAGATTGTTGTTGCAATAATTCCGGGTGAGCTTGTGGAATTTGTTGCAGGAACACTTTACGGTTGGTTTTTGGGAATGCTGTTCTGCCTTGTGGGCATTGCATTGGGTCAGACAATTATTTTCAAAGCTGTCCGTTATTTTGGAAAAAGGTTTGTTGAAAAAATTGCCGGAAGCGATGCTCTGGCAAAATTCAAATTCCTTCAGGACGAAAAAAAGCTGAAAACCGTT
Organism: Clostridia bacterium; assembly: GCA_045647905.1. GTDB lineage: Bacteria > Bacillota > Clostridia > Monoglobales > Monoglobaceae > SIG440. Next base: position 13,856 of record JAZRMZ010000080.1, on the reverse strand, counting down.
GTTTTTATACTGTTCCTCATTCCGGGAACACCAAAAGACCTGCTCACCTACGCAGTGCCTCTCACAAAAATCAGTCTCAAAAGTTTTTTAATCATAACTTTGATTGCCCGCATCCCCTCTGTCCTTTCATCAACCTTTGCAGGTGATGCCTTTTCGGACAGAAAATATATCACATTGATTGTTGCCTATTCCGTAATTCTCATATTTTCGGGAATCGGAGTCCTTTCCTATCACCTCTGGTCCAAAAAACACGGAAAAAAGAATAAAGGTTTAAAAGAAGATGCCGCCAAATAAGCAGAGGCATCTTTTTTTGTTCTTCAGCAAATATCAGAATGGCATTAACACAAAACAAGCAAGGTCATCCTGAGTGTAGCGAAGGATCTTCCCAAAGGTTTCATCCCCGGCATTTGTTACAGAACCTTTTTTATGCGGTTAACATCAAATTAACTCAATCCCTTAATTGCCCCAAGCAAATCAGGCAGTTTGTTTGCTTTTTTTATGGCTTTCAGAATCTTCTTTTCTTCGGGGAATGTCCACATTGTGTACATCCAGATTTCCTTCAGCTTGTGCAAGGTATAAACCTCCGACCCCAAAACCTCCAGATACCTCTCTGCAAGAAGATTGGTGAACTCAATAAGCTCGCTTGTCTCCAGGGGCTTTCCGCCCTTTATCTCTCTGAAAATTGCAGGATTTGCAATTGCTCCTCTGCCAATCATCACCCCCGAAAGATTGGGGAAATCCGCCTCAATCCTTTTGAAATCTTCCACAGAAAATACATTTGCATTATAACAAAGGCTGTTTGTCGAATCTTTATAAGCACGGCAAAACAACTCCATATTGGGCTCACCGTTATAAAAATCCGCCCTTGTTCTGGGGTGAATAATCAGACTTTCCATTTTGCACTTATTATAAATACCAAGTATCCGTTCAAACTCCTCAGCCGACGAAAAACCCGTTCTTGTTTTCACCGAAATCTTCAGTCCCGACTTTTCAAAAACCTCATCAAGAAATCGTTCAATTCCCTCAGGGTCACGCAAAAAGCCTGCACCTCTGTTCTTCTTCACCACCGTCCCCGAAGGACAGCCAATGTTTATGTTCACCTCATCATAGCCCAGTTCCCGAATTTTCTCCTCAAACTTCAAAAAGGAATCGCATCTGTTTGTGAGAACCTGGGGCACAAGCCTTTCCACCCTGTTCTTTTCGGGAACAATATCCCTGAAACTCTTCAAGCTCAGCTTCTCGTTGTCGCTGGGCGTTATAAAGGGCGCATAATACACATCACATCCACCAAATACCTGAGCATGGATGTTGCGGTATGTATATGTGGTTATCCCCTCAAGGGGCGCAAAACAAAGTTCCATATTCCGACTCCTTTTTTCATCATTGTTCAATTTTCCAAAACAAAAGAAGCTGTTACGTTAAAGTAATTTGCACAAAAATGCAGAAGCGTCATTCTGAACCGTAGGCGAAGAATCTTATAACTTCAGGATTCCTCACCTTGTTCAGAATGACCATATCAGCTTATTATGCACAATTATTTTCATTAACGCAACAACTCTATCATCTGTAAACACCCCTGAGATACGTTATTGTTTCATCGGTTGTTATGCACATATTTGCCGCATCCAGATAAAAATTGCTGTTGTTTGCAGGCTGAATCAGATATTCACCCTTGCCGCAATTTGTCACCTTCCACAAATAACCGTCAAATCCACTCTTTTCCCAAATTCTCACGGGCTGATTTTCTTTAACTTCGGAAAGCTTCACTTCAAGAGGTTTTGTCATTTCCGAAAAATTATAAATCTCATAAATCCCCTTTTCCTCATCCACAACATCAAATACCCACATTGCCGAAAAATCAACCGACTTGCTTCCCACAAGCCCGCCGTCGGCATAGCTGAGATATTTTTCGTCGTTTCCGTTGACAGAAAAGATATTTTTATCAAAAATATTCACCGATTCGCTGAACATATAAACCTTCCGTGACGGGTCCCAAACCACCTCACAATTGAAAAGCTCCGCAACGGAACGCAAAGGAATAAACAACCGTGACGAAAGAATAGCGGTTTTTGCCGCCAATCTGTACGTTGCTCCGTCCACAACGCAAGAATCTGAATTTTCCTTGATTTTCATCCGTGTTCCGTTATACGTTATGATAGCCGTGCGGGCTGCATCGTCCCACAGAACATCCGCTCCCAGATATTCACAAAAATATCTGAGGGTCACAAAGGTGTGCCCGTCAAGAATCACGGGCGGCAAATCAAAGGCAAGTGGTTTTCCGTCCATAAACACAGAGAGCTGTTCTTCCTCTGAACTTTCATCCGCAACAACAAAATTCAGCTTTTCGCTTTTATAGTCAATTCCGTATCTTGTCGCAACAATCCACGCCTCATATGCGCCCTCATCCAAATCGGCCACTTTTGCATCACCGCCGCTGAACAGATACTCCTTTTGTGAATCATTTTCCAATGACCGAATTTTCAGCTCTGCCGCATCAAATTTATCAATATTGTCGCAAACAAAAACAACCTCATCATCCGCATCTTCCGTTTTTTTCAATAAGGGCAAAGCAAAATCCCCACGCTTCCATTCCGCAATAAGAACAGTGGATTTTTCAAGCGTCACAGTTTCGCCCGGCAAAACCGTTCTGCTCCCCTCCGAATCCGAAAATGTCCAGCCCGAAAAAATATACCCGTCCTTTCGGGGAACTATTTCCGACACCTCCACCGTGTCGGAAAAGGTCAATTGGGCAGGCAGAATCTCCTGCTGTCCGTCAATGTATGAAAGCTCTTTTTTGTTCAAATCCTCCCACAAGGCAAAGAGCTTCACCGATGAAGATATTTTCACGGTTGCCCCCGGCTTGAATATCTCATCATTCACATAATCACGTTCATCAAACGCCCAACCCAAAAATTCATATCCGCTTTTTTTTGGACGAACTTTGCTGATTTCACATTCAAGCACCTCAGAATATCCCGTCACCACGGTTCCTGCAACAGCAGTATCACATCCCGAAACATATTCAACTGTATACTTGTTTATTGTGCTTTCCTCCGCAAAAACCACAAGGTTTGTCAAAAACAGACAGAAAAGCACCAAAACACTTATAACCTTTTTCATACTCATTCCTCATCAAGCCATTCAAGCAGTTGTTCAGCCGAAACCGCATCATGGATATTGTATCGGTTCAAAGAATACAACGAATCCTTGTTGTTTTTCATAACATAATTGGGTCCCACCGAAGTTGCAAACGAAACCCTGACCCCGTTCTTTTTGAGAACCAACTCAACCATTCCATTATACTTTCCTATGGGATAAGCCATTGCAACCATTGGCTTGCCAAGATTGGTTTCAAGAAAAGTCTTCTGGATAATAACATCATTTTCAAGCACCATAAGATATTCCCTGAGGCTTTCACCCTTTATGGGCAGCAAATTTCCCCTGACCCAATTCCCCTTTTCAAATTCTTTCGCCTGATGCATATCAAAGGTATGACTCTGAACCGAAATCAACCCGGAATCAATCATTTCCCTTGCTTCATAAAAGCCAAAGTGCGGAAAAATGGGCTTGCCCGACTCTTTGTAGGTTGACTTTCCCACGGAGGAGCCGATTGCAAAAATTGTGGCTTTGAAATCAAACTCCTTCAAAAGAGGATAGGCATTGAGATAATTATCCATATATCCGTCATCAAAGGTGATGCACACAGGCTTTTCGGGCAACGCAGTGCCCTCGTCAACAAAACCAATCAATTCGTCAATTGATATTGGCGTATAACCGTTCTCCTTAATAATCTCAAGATGCTTTCTGAAATTAGCTTTTGAAATTGTCACATCATTAATGTTGTCATCAACACAATGATACATAAGGGCAGGAATCCTCACCACATCACGGCTGTCATTCTCTGCCGAAACGTTCAAGCCTGCAAAAGCCAGAGCCACCAAAAAAAAGATAAGTAATTTTAATTTCATAACCTACTCCACTTTAAAAATTCTGCATCGACTGCTTTGCTTTTTCAATCTGTCCCAAAAAGCCTGCGGAAACAGCGTTCCGAAATTCATCGTTCATTTCAACCTTCCAGCCATCCTCAAAACGCTTCATGGTAATATTAATTTCATTCGCAACCTTCGGCAGGTCTGACTTTGCAAGTTCTTCTCTGAAAACTTCATCCGTTCTTGCCTCAAGCTCCTCGTCCGAAAGTTTGCCGTTCATATATTCATCCATAACAATCTGTGTACACTGTCCCAAAACAGCCGTCAAATCAATTGTTGTCAGCTTTGCCGCAAGAACAGCCTCATCATCGCCCGATGCCGTGCAGGAAACAACCTCCCACTCAAGTTTTGAAAATACAGCCTCAATAACCGCATCAGCACCCTCAAGGTCATCAACCGAAAACTCGGTCAGACTTCCCGTGTCAATATACTTTCCGGCTTCTTCCATATCAACATTATTAATTGCCGTCATGAGCTTTTCAAAAACCGCCTGTGCATCATTTTGAGCCTTGTCGCCGCAACCCGCCAATCCCAGGACCAACATCAACGACAACAAAACAGCTAAAACTCTTTTCATTTCCGCTCTCCTTTCAAAATTTACTCAATCCAGAAAACGTAATTATCCTTTCTGGGTCTTGCCGCAGGAATTTCGCCGTCAGGATAACCGAGAATACAATGTCCGATTCCTTCATAATCGCCTTCAATTCCAAGTTCTTTGAGGATTGCCTTGCCCTCAGGCAGTTCAAACTCCTCCTTTGCCCTGTGAATCCAACAACTGCCAACACCTTCCGAATGTGCGGCAAGCATAAGATTTGCCATAACAAGACTTCCGTCATACACATAAGTGGGAACAGCCCTGTCCGCCAGAACAACAAGAACCACAGGCGCTCCGTAAAAGGGGTCGCCGTCAGTTCCCATAATTCGGGCATTCAACCCCGAAAGCCTGTTTCGCATCTCCTGGTTTGTTATGGCAACAATCACCGGCGCCTGCAAATTTCTGCCGGTTGGCGCATAAGTTCCGGCATGAATTATTCTCTCAAGAACCTCTCTGGGAACCATGTTGTCTTTATACTTTCTGACACTTCTTCTTTCAAACAATTCCTTAATCACACCATCACCCCACATTTACTTTTTCACAGATAATATAATACCATATCATATATCAATTTTCAACAATGTCATTTTATTTTAATCTTTTCGTAATATTTTCGTTAAAATTATTGACAAACTGCCATAATTCATAGGATAATATATGCATACAAAAACGAAAGGCTGTGAGTATATGCACAAAAAATGGAAAGCTTACTTTTCGGATATCAATCGTGCCCACAAAATTTTTGTGGCTACTGTTTTTATGTTTCTTTTTCTTGCATTGGAAACCATTTTTTCATGCACCGTTGCAACTTACAGTCAAGGGCATATGGTTTTTTACATTGAGCTTTCAATCACAAAGGTTCTGGGCGTTTTCATATATCTTTCAACAGCCGTTCTTGTTGCATCGGCTGTAAGATATAAATATCTTCTGATTCCCGACTTTTTTCTGCTTATAACAAAGCTATATATCGCCGCAAACGCCTTTGCAACACTCTTTAATGCCACAGAGAGCTTTGACCTCACAACTGCCGAGACCGCCATCGAAAGCCTCCTGTTTTCATTGTTTCTTGCAACAATGATTCTGGGAAAGCTGCTTGGACATCACCCCTTGCTGACATCACGCAGTCCCTTCATCGGGCTTTGGACTTTGCTTCTCTGCTTTCCCTTTACCCTGGGCTTTGAAATCACAAAACTGCTTTTTGCCCTTGAGACCCCAAATCCGCAAACTCCTGTCATAGTTTTCAATTTCATAAAGAGAACCGTTCACGAAATTGTTCTTGACATCCCCTATGCATTGCTCATAATCACAATGTACTTTGTCCCCGAAAAAACTTTCAAAGCATTCAGACATCATTAAAAACAGCAGGCAGCCAGCCCGATCACAGTCGAAGAAGCTAATAAAATAAAACCCGCCACACGGCGGGTTTTATACTACGGACAAACTCCATTTGTCATTCTGAGCCAACGGCGAAGAATCTCTTCATTAAACGAACCTTTATCACATCAAAGCAATTCAACCGAAATTTCACGTCTTCTGTTATAGGAATAATCCTGAATGCCTGCGGCGCTGAGCACATAGTCAATTCTTTCCTTATAGCCGTTTCCGTTCTTTTCGCCCACGGCAATTCGTCCAAGACCACCTGCAACTATGGCAGCCTGCTCCTTAACTGAAAATCCTCTTGCGCCCATATTTTCAAGAATCTGCACCGAAAATTCTTCAGCAAGACCAATCAACCGGTCATAAATTCCGCTTTGAACCGACCAATGCAAATTTTTTCCGCCTTCACGTCTGAAGTCTGATGCAATACGGGCAACGGCTTCAAAAAGCCTGTGAAGACAGTTCTTGGGATTGTCGTCAAAGCTTTCCGCAACATTTTCCAGTTCACTTCGCCATTCACTTTCAAGCTGTGCAACCACCACTTCAAAAACCTCATCTTTGGATTTGAAATAATAATAAAACAACCCGACTTCGCACCCAACCTCTTTTTGAAGTGTTCTGATTGTCACACCGTCAAAGCCCTTTTCAAAAAACATTTTCCGTGCCACAGCAATAATTTCATCACGTTTGCCGCCGCTGATAACCGCCTTTCGACCCATACCAAAACCCCTCCGTAAATTTCATTAATTACATAATACCACAAACTGTTCCAAAAATCAACACATTTTTTGAACATTGTTCAAAAACACGCCACCGCAAAAACGGTGGCGTGTCCTTTATGCAAAAATTAATTCAATTTTTCATCCAATGCACAGAATCGTTCATAACACTCGGTGTAATCATCACCCTTTGGTTCATAAACCTTTTTGGGTTCAACCGCCATATCACAAGCCTTTTCAACACTTTCAAAAACTCCCGTGGCAACGCCTGCAAGAATCGCAGAACCAAGGCAGGCTGTTTCGTCATTCTTCAACGTCACAATTCTCTTTCCCGTCATATCTGCCTTTATCTGACACCACAACGGACTTGATGCGCCGCCGCCCATGGTGCGGATTTCATCACAGTCAATTCCCAGATAGTCAAGATTCTGTTTGAGCATACACGCAACTGCCTCAAGAATACTGCGAACCGCATGGCCCCTGCCGTGTTCCATTGTCAAGCCGTAAAATACTCCCCTTGCATCAGGATTATACTTTGGCATGGTTGAACCGCAGAGATAAGGCAAAAAGGTCAAACCGTTTGAACCGGGATCAGCCTTTTCGGCAAGCTCGTCAAGCTCACGGAAGCTGAAATTCTCACAGAAATTGTTTTTAAACCACTTGAGTGCAATTCCTGCCGTTGGCGTCCACGAAAGCAAGCAATACTTTCCGTCATAATTCACATGACATGGAATAATCGAGTTGGGCTTGAATTCAGGGATTTCATCCGAAGGCACAAACACAACCATTGTTGTTCCCGTCATTTCGCTGACAACGCCCTTTTTCACAATACCTGCACCAATTGCTCCTGCAATCTGGTCAATGGCTCCCGTAACAACGGTTATGCCCTTATATTCGCCCACAATCTCACCGCTGGGAAGAATTTCAGGAAAAACACTCTCATCCAGACCGATGAAGTCAATCATTTCCTTCCACCACTTGTGATTTCTTATATCATAATAAATCGTTGACGACTGCAACGTTCTTTCGGTCACAAAGCGCCCCGTCAGTCTGTAAAGCAAATAATCTTCCAAAAGGAACACCTTTTTGATTTTTCCAAACACCTCACGCTCATTACTGCGAAGCCACAGTAGCTTGCTTGCAGGCCACGTTGCGGTGATTTCGGGCTGACCCGTCACCTCATAAACCTTTTTGTTTCCAAACTTTTCTTCTATGTATTCCGCCTCGGCCGTTGCACGGTTGTCAAGCCACACAATCGCCTTGCGGAGAGGCTCACCATTTTCGTCGGCAACAATAATAGTCTCGCACTGAGTGTCAATGCTCATTGCCGAAATCTCGTATTCTTCAGAAAGCTCTTCAAGAGCCTCAGAGAACAATGTCCAGTAATTTTCCGCAGGAAATTCAACATAGTCATCCTTAACCTCAAGGGTATAATCCTTTGAAACAGTCTTCATGCACTCAGACTTTTCATTAAAAACTGCCGCCTTCAAAGAAGTTGTTCCAATATCAACACCAAGTAAATATTTCATAACTCAAATCATTCCTTCACAATAATAATTTTTCTGATACTTTTTTTCAGGACATTCAATTCCTCAAGCTGACCTTGATTTTCATCGGTAATAAGATAATCGGCACAGTTGGCTTCCGCAATGTTCACAAATGCCGTTCTGCCCACCTTTGACGAATCAGCAACAATAATTTTCGATGCCGACTGCGAAAGCATCAGCCTTGCCAATTCCGCCTCACGGTCATAATATGTGGTGAGTCCCGCAAAGGGCGAAACTCCGTCCACCGACAAAAACAGCTTGTCAGCGTGATAATTCTTTAGCTGGCTCACCGCATCATCGCCGTAAATAAACTGATACTTCGGGTTCACAAATCCACCCAGCAGAACAACATTGAAGTTTGGATTTCCACTGGCTTCAAGAGCAATGGAAACGGAATTTGTGACAATATTCAAATGCAGATGGGTGGGAATTGCCCTGAACACCGACAGGGTTGTTGTCCCCGAATTGAACATAACCGTATCGTGGTCCTTAATCATTTCAACAGCACGCTTTGCAATGAGCTGTTTGGATTTGAGGTTTGTCCCAAGTCTTTGCTGCAAGTCCATATCACAGTATGACTTGTATGAATTGATTGCCCCGCCGTGAACACGGAAAAGCAGACCCTTATCCTCCAAATCAGCCAAATCCGAGCGTATTGTTATACTGGAAATACCAAAATCACGGCTCAAATCAGCAACCTTCACCTGACCCGTTTCGTTCAGTATTTCAAGAATTTTTTCTCTTCTTTTATTAACATCCATAACAAATTCCTTTCGGAGCTAATATACTTAACTATATTTTATTTCCATTTTTATAATTTGTCAATAATAATTCGGCTTTTTGTCCAAAACTTTTATTTCTTCATCATTATTCAGTTTTTCTTTTCATAACTCCGAGCACATTGATAATCATAACAACGCCCACAATCAATAACGCCAGCCATCTCATATCAATGTTCCACCCAATACCGTAACCAAGGATGGCTGTCTGCACAGCAATTGCAATAACAGGCACAATCCATTTTGTTATCCTTATAAGTCTTTTGGGTTTGCCACTCTTATGAGAATTAACATCTTTTATAACACAGCAAAACGCCTGCACAGCCGCCATTATAAGAGGCAAACCAAACACCACAAAACCCTTTGAAGCAAAATTATCGGGCTCATTATTAAAATTAAAATGAACCGCCATAACATCAGGTAAATCATTCCACAAGGTTATCCCCAAAATAATGGGCAAAAGACACACCGTGCAGGTTGTAACAATACTTTTCCATTTAATAAATTTCATTATTTTTCCTCCCAATGAATAAATCCATGTTATCACTTTTTCAGATACAGATGGGTTTAACTCATAATAAATATAATTCTAAAAAACCAAAAAGTCAAGATATTATGAAATTTATTTTTATCCATTGAAACATTATGTTTTCGGTTATATTATGTTTGTTCCATAACTTGCCAAAAATCCGTATACTAATGAGTTTTAGGGAATAGTGAAGAGTGAATAAGTTATAAGTAAAAATCCGCACACTTTCGTGTACGGATTTTTGGTGACTCCTAGGGGATTCGAACCCCTGTAGCCGCCGTGAGAGGGCGGAGTCTTAACCACTTGACCAAGGAGCCATATTCAATTGTTATCCCTTGTACAAAACCCGTGTTGGAAAACACGGGTTTTAAGGGTGGTAGCGGTAACTAGATTCGAACTAGTGACACTACGGGTATGAACCGTATGCTCTAGCCAACTGAGCTATACCGCCATATGCTTGTCCAAAAGACATATAATATAATAACACAATTAAACGCAAATGTCAAGAGAAATTTTTAAATTTATAAAAAATTTTTTAAACACAGAAAGATATATAAACAAAGGTTCTTTAACAAGTGTTGGGGTAAAATATTCAAAAGAGATTCTTCGCTGTGCTCAGGATGACTTTGATTTGCCTGTGTTAAGTCATTCTGAGCTATCGGCGAAGAATCTTTTAACCAATATTATCTTTTATTTCAATCAACTCAGTTAATAAAATAGGCTTGTTTTTTTGCTTTCTGTTGATAAATAAATAACCACTCCCGACAAACCGATTTTGTTGCAGCACAACAACAACGGACTCCCCGATTGGAGAGTCCGTTGTTACTTTTTATCTTTTTTTATTCAATTAGGACAAATCTTCAATATAGAGAGTTCTCACGCCGTTGCTGTCCGCCTTTGGAGCAGCCTTGGGAGCTTCTGTCTGAACTCTGCCGTCACGAACATCAAAGAACTTCTGTGCAACCTGCGGGAACAATGCATAGCTGAGAACATCTTCCTCGCACTTTGCAATTCCCTTTGTTTCCTGTCTGTACTTTTCAAGTTCAGGGTCAATCAGGTCAGCAGGACGAACATCAATAACCGATGCGTCGCCGATTGCCATTTTGCGAACTTCTTCGTTCACCTTGCCCGGAAGCTTTCCGTATTCACCACGGAGAAGACCCTTTGATTCCTTTGAAATCATCTTGTATCTGCCCATAAGAACGTTGAGAACCGCCTGAGTTCCAACAATCTGGCTTGTGGGAGTTACAAGAGGAGGATAACCGAAGTCTTCACGAACCTTGGGAACTTCAGCAAGCACTTCATAATATCTGTCTTCAGCATTTGCCTGCTTGAGCTGTGAAATCAGGTTTGAAAGCATACCGCCGGGAACCTGATAAAGAAGGGTGTTGCCGTCAACATTGAGAACCTTGGGGTCAAGAGTTCCCTCCTCCTTCATCTTGGTTGCAACCTTTCTGAAATGAGCCGCTGCTTCGCTGAGAACGCTCATATCAATGCCTGTGTCGTATTCTGTTCCCTTGAGAGTTGCAACAAGGCTTTCTGTTGAGGGATTTGCTGTTCCGTTTGCCATGGGCGACAACGCACAGTCAACAATATCAACACCTGCCTGGATTGCCATAAGGTTTGTCATATCACCTGTACCTGCTGTGTTGTGGGTATGAAGGTGAATGGGAACAGCAACCTTTTCCTTGAGCTTTTTCACAAGGCTGTATGCATCATAAGGCAGAAGAAGGTTTGCCATATCCTTGATACAGATTGAATCAGCACCCTTTTCTTCAAGACGGCAAGCCAAATCAACAAAGTAATCCTCATTGTGAACAGGACTCTGAGTATAGCTGATTGCGGCTTCAAGATGACCGCCGTAGAATTTTACATATTTGATTGCGGCCTCCAAGTTTCTGGGGTCGTTGAGCGCATCAAAAACACGAACAACGTCAATACCGTTTTCAATTGATTTTTTGCAGAATGCTTCAACAACGTCGTCAGCATAATGCTTGTAGCCCAAGATGTTCTGACCACGGAAAAGCATCTGGAGCTTTGTGTTGGGAAGATGTTTTTTGAGAGTTCTGAGTCTTTCCCATGGATCTTCATTGAGGAATCTCATACAAGCATCAAAGGTTGCGCCGCCCCAACATTCAAGTGACCAATAGCCTGCCTTGTCAAGAGTTTCAAGGGCAGGAATCATATCTTCAAGTTCCATTCTTGTTGCTGCCTGAGACTGATGGGCATCACGAAGAATTGTATCTGTAATAAACACTTTTGACATACGTTAAATCTCCTTTCAGAATATTAACCGAACAATGCGATGAGCACGCCTGCCGCAATTGCAGAACCAATTACGCCTGCAACATTGGGGCCCATAGCATGCATAAGCAGGAAGTTCTGGGGGTTTTCCTTCTGACCGACTGTTTGTGAAACACGAGCCGCCATAGGAACAGCCGAAACACCTGCCGAACCGATGAGGGGATTGATTTTGTTCTTTGTGAACAGGTTCATGAACTTTGCAAGAAGAACACCGCCTGCTGTACCACAACCAAAGGCAACAATACCCATACAAATGATTGCAATTGTCTTTGGAGCAAGGAAGGTGTCTGCCGTTGCTGTTGCACCAACAGAAAGTCCCAGGAAGATTGTAACAATGTTCATCAGCTCGTTCTGAACAGTTTTTGCAATTCTGTCAACAACACCACATTCTCTCGCAAGGTTACCAAGCATAAGAGCGCCAACCAACGGACCTGCCGAAGGAACAAGAAGGGATACAAATACTGTAACCGCAATGGGGAATACAATCTTTTCTGTCTTTGAAACTTCACGGAGAGGCTTCATAACAATCTGACGTTCCTTCTTGGTTGTGAGCGCCTTCATAATGGGAGGCTGGATTACGGGAACAAGTGCCATATACGAATATGCCGCAACCGCAATGGGACCAAGGAGGTGAGGAGCCAGTCTTGATGTAACAAAGATTGCCGTGGGGCCGTCAGCACCGCCGATGATACCCGTTGAAGACGCTTCAGCAGGAGTAAAGCCAAAGAATACACTCATTGCAACATATGTAATGAAGATACCCAGCTGTGCAGCCGCACCAAGAAGAAGGCTCTTGGGGTTTGCAATCAATGGACCGAAGTCTGTCATTGCACCAACACCAACAAAGATAAGACAAGGATAAATTCCAAGTTTTACGCCAAGGTAGAGATAGTCAAGAAGTCCGGGTGTAACGCCGCCTGCGCCGCCGAACATATCCCAGTGAACATGACCGCCAGCAAAGAGTGATTCATGGAACATTTCAGCGCCGGGAAGGTTTGTGAGGAGCATGCCAAAGGCAATGGGGAGAAGGAGCAACGGCTCGAATTTCTTCACAATTGCAAGGTAAAGCAACACAAATGAAATCAAAAGCATGATAATAACCTTCCAGTTGTTTTGGAAGCCTTTAATCAGCATTGCAAAACCTGTCTGGTTCAGGAAGTTTGAAACAGCCTGACCGCCGGAAATTGATTCAACACCGAACAAATCTGTGATTTCCTGACTGCTGAGACTTGAATTCATAGCCGACGCCATAGTAAGATCCATTTCTGTTGTAAGTGACTGTGAAATAATTTCAGCATTCACCAAAGGAAGATTCTTGTTTGCAGCTTTTTCATCAAAGCCGGGAACAACAGCAGGGAACACAATTACCTGTTCAGCGCCTGCCTTAACTTCCTTTGAAACATTGATGAGAATTCCATCCTTTGCCTCAAGACCAATCTGTGAAGCCATCTGTCCGGGGAAGATGCTCTGATTGTCAGGAGTTACATTAAGCAAATTCACATCAAACACCAAACGAACAAAAAGAATTGCCGCAGATTCGGTTGATGAGTTTGTTATTTTCAATGTTATCTTTTGTGATTCATTATCATAAGCCGCTTCGTTAACGGTGAAGCTGTTTCCTTCAGGGAGTTCAAGAGGAGCAGGCTCAACCGCACGGGTGGGAACTTCCTCCACCTGAATTTCTTCTGCCTGTGCTTCCGCAACGGGAGCTTCCTCTGCAGGAACTGCCTCAACAGCCTCCGCAAAGCAGGGAAGTGCTGAAATCATCAGCATAAATGCCAGCAAAAAACCGGCAAGAATTCTTTTTTTCATAATTTTCACATCTGCCTTTCTTTTTTTACTGGATTGTGCAAAGAGCGGCACCGGCTTCAACAGCCTGACCTGCATTTACCATAACGGCTGTAACCGTTCCGTCTGCACCTGCCATAATTTCGTTTTCCATTTTCATTGCTTCAAGAATCATCAGAACCTGACCCTTCTTCACAGCATCTCCTGCCTTTACGTTAACCGAAAGGAT
>JAZRMZ010000079.1:0-6435 GCA_045647905.1 Clostridia bacterium | reverse complement strand
GATTTCGATTGGGATGCAATTTTTGAAGATGCAGATTGGTTCCATTTCACAGGCATCACTCCCGCCCTCGGTGCAAACCTTGTTGAAATCTGCAAGCAGGCTTGCATTGCCGCAAAGGCAAAGGGCATCAAGATTTCCTGCGACCTTAACTACAGAGGCAAGCTCTGGACAAGAGCAGAAGCAAGGGAAGCAATGACCGAGCTTTGCAAATATGTTGACGTTTGCATTTCAAACGAAGAAGATGCCAAGGATGTGTTCGGCATTGAGGCTGAAGGTACCGATATTTATGGCGGAAAACTTAATCATGAAGGCTATAAGAGTGTTGCAAAACAGCTTGCCGACAAGTTTGGCTTTGAAAAGGTTGCAATCACACTCCGTACATCAATCTCTGCAAGTGACAATGACTGGGCAGGTATGCTTTATGACGGCGAGGACTATTACTTCTCAAAGTCATATCATCTGCACATTGTTGACCGTGTTGGCGGCGGCGATTCCTTTGGTGGCGGTCTTATCTATTCAATCCTTACGGGTAAGTCATCTGCCGATGCAATTGAGTTTGCTGTTGCGGCATCAGCTTTGAAACACTCGGTTGAGGGTGACTATAACCGTGTGTCTGTAAGCGAAGTTGAAAAGCTGGCAGGCGGCGACGGTTCGGGCAGAGTTCAGAGATAACTGTTGAAGTTTTTTATCAGGAGTATACGGCAAAATTGCTGTATGCTCTTGTTTTTTTGGGTGCGGTGGTGTATAATGGAAATGCTTGTAAATATAGGTATTTGTTTTGCTTGATTGTGATAAATAAAATTTAGGGATGGTAAGATGAAACAAAATAAGATTATTTTGCTTATGCTGAGCGTGATTTGCGTTGTTGCGGCCGGTATGATGAAAGTGTCAGCTGAAACGGATGGATATTTTACCTATACAACCTTCGAAGGAAAAGTAACAATTGTTTCTTGTGACAGACAGGTTACGGGAGATGTTATAATTCCTGAAGTGGTTGGCAAATATCCGGTTAAATCAATCGGCAAAAGAGTGTTCAGGAATTGTAGCGGCATCACAAATATAGAGATACCTTATGGCGTAGAAGCTATAGAAGATTCTGCGTTTGAACATTGCAAGGAACTTGAAAGGATAGTGATTCCGGACAGTATAACATATATAGGGGACATGGCGTTTGAAGGTTGCACAAGCCTTGTTGAAGTAAGAATTCCTGAGGGCGTAACCCATGTTAGAAATTGGACATTCAAAGGATGTACAAGCCTCGCGAAAATAATACTTTTGGATGGTGTGTCACATATTGATGAACGTGCATTTGCAGGATGCACAAGTCTTGTGGATATAAAAATTCCCGATAGCGTAACCAATATTGGAGAATTTGCTTTTGAAGATTGTAAAAGCCTTGAAACCATTGTGATTCCTGAAAGAGTAACAAAGATTAGTGATTATTTATTCAGCAACTGCAAAAATCTTAAAACCATCAAGATTTCCGGTGATGTGACGAGTATAGGGGTATATGCGTTTTATTCCTGTGAGAGTCTTGAGAATATAACAATTCCTGATAGCGTAACAAGTATTGGCGCTTATGCTTTTAAAGGGTGCATAAGCCTTGAAAAAATAGAAATTCCTGATGGTGTGACAAGTATCGAAAATGAGATATTTAATTTTTGCATAAATCTTACAGAGGTTACAATGGGCAAAAACGTAACAAATATCGGCGAATCTGCATTTTCTTTTTGTGGAAAACTTGATGGCATAACAATTCCTGATAGTGTAACGGATATTGGAGATTCTGCATTTAAACAGTGTGAAAATTTTACTTATATAAAAATACCTGATGGAGTAAGACAAATTGGAGAGTCGGCATTTGCGCATTGCTATAATATTAAGAGCATTACGATTCCCAACAATGTAACTGCTATTGAGGACGGAACATTTTTAAAATGTACAGGTCTTGAACGTATAGTAATACCTAAAAGTATCACAAGGATAGGCGTACGGGCATTTGGTGATTGCGCAAGTCTTGTTGATATATATTTTGGAGGTGCGGAAAAACAGTGGAGCAGCATTGTTGAAAACAGAACCGATGTTAATTTTGAAGGTGTAATGATCCATTTTGGTCCGGCTACGCAAACTTCAATTTCAGAAGACGGTAAAATGTTCACAGTCACTCCGATTAATATTGAAAAAACGAAAGTTATTGTTTTTGTACTTTATAACAACGACAGATTTGTTGGAGCACAAACGGCAGTTTGTGATGGAGAAAGTGTTGATTTTGAAGCAACCGGAGCGTACACAAAGGCGAAAGTTATGGTGTGGAGTGACATGAAGGATTTAAAGCCTTTATGTGATGCAGAAAATGTAAAATAGTTTTGCAACAAATTTAATAAAGAAATAATTAATGAAGGAGTTTGGATTATGAACAGAATTGAACACAGAGAAGAAAAATGGGTATTCCCCTTTGTTGAATACTCATGTGGCGAGAAAGATGAAAAAAAGCCTTTGATTGTGCAGTTGCACGGTGCAGGTGAAAGGGGCGAAGGCAAGGATGACCTCGCAAAGGTGGATGTGCATGGATTTTCAAAGCTTCTTATGACGGAGGAATATGATTGCACTGTTGTTATGCCTCAATGTCCTTTGGATACTTTTTGGGCGGCAAGGGTTGAATCCCTTGTCAGATTCATTGAACAGCTGATTGAAGAATTTAATGCTGACCCAAAGAGGGTGTATCTCACGGGGCTTAGTATGGGTGGCTTTGGAACTTGGTACACAGCTATGGCGAGACCCGATTTGTTTGCGGCAATTGCTCCCGTTTGCGGTGGTGGAATGGCATGGAATGCAGGCGTGCTTGATATGCCCGTGTGGGCTTTCCACGGAGCGGAGGACACTGTTGTGAGCCCCGTTCAGTCCGACCAGATGGTTGAAAAGCTGGAGGAACTTGGTGCAGATGTTACATACACAAGAGTTGACGGTGTTGGGCATAATGTTTGGGAAAATGCTTATAACAAAGAATTGCTTGAATGGATGTTGAGCAAGGAAAAATAAAAAAATTTTGGTAATATTTCGGTATGCTTGTGTAGATTGAATAAATTTGCAAAAAGTTCGGTTTTTGCCTTGCAATTTGATGCAAAATGTTATATAATAATCTATTATATATAAATAAAGATAGGAGAATAGAATATGGCTTATTATTTCAATGAACCTTCACATACTTTCAGCGAGTATCTGCTTGTTCCGGGTTATTCATCAGCGGAGTGCATGACAAGCAACGTAAGTCTCAGAACACCTCTTGTTAAGTTCAAGAAGGGTGAAGAGTCTGCAATTACAATGAACATTCCTATGGTTTCTGCAATTATGCAGTCTGTTTCGGGTGAGAAGCTGGCTATTGCTCTGGCTAAGGAAGGCGGAGTGTCTTTCATCTATGGTTCACAGTCAATTGAGGACGAGGCGGCTATGGTCAGACGTGTTAAGAACCACAAGGCAGGTTTTGTTGCAAGTGATTCAAACATCAGACCCGACCAGACTCTGGCAGAACTGCTTGAGCTCAGAAAGGCAACGGGTCACAATACTGTTGCGGTTACTGAAGACGGCACAGCCGAAGGGGTTCTTCTTGGTATAGTTACCCCCCGTGATTACCGTGTCAGCCGTATGGATCATTCAACTCCCGTGAAAGAGTTTATGACTCCTTTTGACAAGCTGATTTACGCTCCTGAGGGTACAAGCCTCAAGGAAGCAAATGACATCATCTGGGATAACAAGCTCAATTCTTTGCCTATTATTGATAAAAACAGAAGACTTGTTGCATTTGTATTCAGAAAGGATTATGATGCGCACAAGGAAAATCCCACAGAGCTTCTTGATTCATCAAAGAGATATGTTGTGGGTGCGGGTATCAATACCCGTGACTATGAACAGAGAGTTCCGGCATTGGTTGAAGCAGGAGCAGATGTTCTTTGTATTGACTCATCCGAAGGTTTTTCGGAATGGCAGGCAAGAACGCTCAAGTTCATTCGTGACAAGTACGGCGATACTGTTAAGGTTGGTGCCGGAAACGTGGTTGACCGTGAAGGATTTATGTTCCTTGCGGAAGCAGGTGCGGACTTCATCAAAATTGGTATTGGCGGCGGTTCAATCTGTATTACCCGTGAACAGAAGGGTATCGGTCGTGGTCAGGCAACTGCTGTTCAGGAGGTTGCGGCTGCCCGTGATGAATACTTTGAAAAGACAGGTATTTATATCCCCATTTGTTCGGACGGCGGTATTGTTCATGATTATCACATCACTCTCGCTCTTGCAATGGGTTCTGATTTTGTTATGCTTGGCAGATATTTTGCTCGTTTTGATGAAAGCCCTTCAAACAAGGTTTCGGTTAACGGTAACTATATGAAAGAATACTGGGGCGAAGGCTCTGCACGTGCAAGAAACTGGCAGAGATATGATATGGGTGGCGCTCAGAAGCTTTCTTTTGAAGAAGGTGTTGACTCGTATGTTCCTTACGCAGGCTCGCTGAAGGACAATGTTGCCCTGACCCTCAACAAGGTTAAGTCAACAATGTGCAACTGTGGTGTTCTTTCAATTCCCGAACTCCAGAAGAATGCAAAGATGACTCTTGTTTCGGCTACAAGTATTATTGAGGGCGGCGCACATGACGTTGTTCTCAAGGATAAGAATGTGGCACCCGTGAAGTAATGGCAAGAAAGACTAAACGTGTAACATACAAAAACATTGTCGGTGCCCGTTTGCTGTCTGCCAACGGCAGCTTGATTTATTGCGACAATTGTGAAAAGATTGTGGGCAGCATAAATGCGTTGGGATATAATCTGATGATGCTGGTGTTTTGCTGTACTTGTGGGAATTACGGAAGTATTGAAATTTCAAGGACAAAAGCAAGATACCGTTCGGATGTGAGGGCAAACCGTATGCCTGTTGTCAAGGGCAGAGCTTGTTGCTGTGCCGAATGTGGCGAGTCGTTGCTTGCTGTTATGGAGGACAGAGTTCAAACTCATTCGTTTTTCATTGAATGTAATTGCGGTGCGCAGTATGACGTAAAGCCTTCTTTCAATAAACGGCTTGGTGAAACCTTGCAGATGTTTAAGGAATCAAAAGATAAAAGATGAATTAAAAAGGTTATGTGACAAATGTTGGGGAAAATCACTTTGGAAAGATCCTTCGCTACGCTCAGAATGACCTCTTTGGTGTCATTCTGAGCAGTCGGCAAAGAATCTATATGTCAGACCCCAACATTTGCTGAAGAACCATAAAAAAACCGGATTTCGTTGAGAAATCCGGTTTTTGAACTTTGTTCGCTTTTTTGTCAAATATTGGGGTGTAAACTCAAAGGGAATCCTTCGCTTCGCTCAGGATGACTGATTGAATGTTCTACTGAGCGAAGGGCGAAGTAAAACTCTAATATTTGTCACAGAACCCTTTATTTTTTGAAAAGAAGAATTTCATTCATAGAACGTTTTGGCACATTGAGTTTGTTATTTTCGTCTATAAAATATTTTACATTATTGTCCTGCATTGCACAAATCTGACTTTCCTGTACGGGATAGCCGAGAGCAAGAACATAAAGGAGCGTGTATTTTTCTTCATCAAGTTCAAGGGCTTCCATGATGTTTTTCTTGTTTAAAGCACCAATCCAGCAGCTTGCAATACCTTTTTCAAGAGCACCAAGCATCATGGAGGTTACTGCAGTACCTGCTTCAACTTCAAATGAATTTTTTATTTCAGTATCACCAAAAACTGCAATAAATGCCGTGGGGCGTTCTTTTTCTTCCGGAGTGCCGTCGGGAAGATAGCCTGCCCATTTTGTGCTTTCAAAAACCTTATCACGCAGAGCTTTGTCTGAAATTATTGCAAATTTCAGAGGCTGGAGATTTGCGGGATATGCGGCAATTCGGGCATATTCAATCAAATCTGTCAAGTCCTGTTCGGGAATGGGTTCCTGAGTGAATTTTCTTATTGTTCGTCTTTCAAGTAATGCAGTTTTAACATCCATAAGAACAGTCCTTTCTGTTTTAATTTTTTTCAATGGCGTAATAGTAGTAAAGATACTGCTGAGCAATTCCACCAAAGTTTCCAAAGGTCTTTTCGACAAAAGAGTCAATGTCCTTTTCGTCAACACCGTATTGTTCAAGGAGGATTCTTTTTATCCATACATCCTGCGGAAATGTTTTGTAACGTCCCAGGGCAAAAAGCAAAATGCAATCTGCAACCTTGCTGCCAACGCCTTTGATTTTCATCAGTGTTTTCTTTGCCTCCTCGTTACCCATTTTGGGAAGCTCTTCGAGGTTTATTTCGCCCGATACAACCTTTTGTGCGGCATCAATTATGTATTTGTCACGGAATCCGGCACGGATGTCGGACAAATCCTCGGGCGTGAGCACCGATAATGTTTCAGGTGACGGAAGTCGGGGGCCAAGCGGTCTTAGGGAGACA
>JAZRMZ010000078.1:0-11818 GCA_045647905.1 Clostridia bacterium | reverse complement strand
GACGGAAACAATCATGTTATTAAAAATATATCTTTTGCAATTTTTTTATTGCTTTCTATTGTAAAAATTTCCTGTTTCACAGCAAAATTTCTCCTTATGCATCAATTGTTGAAATTGTTATTGTGTTTTCTTCAAGAACGTCAAGCAAAACAGAAACAGTATCAAGAGATGTGAAGATGTTGACATTGTTCTCGGTTGCACACAAACGGATTTCGTGACCGTCGTTGAGGGTTGAGCCACCGCCTGAAACATCACTTGTGTTGATGATGTATGCAATATGACCCTGACGGATTGCTGACGGAATTTCTTCACTTCCGTCGCTGATTTTTCCAAGCATATGGGTGCGGATTCCGTTCTTTTTCAGGAATTCAGCAGTTCCCTGTGTTGCCTGAATGTTGAAGCCAAGTTTATAGAATCTGCGGATAAGCTCCAATGCTTCATCTTTGTCTTTGTCGGCAATGGTTGCAAGAACCGTTCCGTAGTTCTGAAGGTGCATTCCCGATGCCTGAAGTGCTTTGTAGAGTGCCCTGTTAAGCTTGTCATCATAACCGATTGCTTCGCCGGTTGATTTCATTTCGGGCGAGAGATATGCATCAAGACCTCTGATTTTGTTGAAGGAGAATACCGGAACCTTTACATACCAGCGATTTTTCTCCTTGGGATAAACTTCGGTAATTCCCTGTTCTTTGAGGGATTTGCCCATAATAACTTCTGTTGCAATATCAGCAAGACTGTAGCCTGTTGCTTTTGAAAGGAAGGGTACAGTTCTTGAAGAACGTGGGTTAACTTCGATAATATAAACATCTTCGTTTTTATCAACAATGAACTGGATGTTGTAAAGTCCGATAATTCCAATTCCCAAGCCAAGCTGCTTTGCGTAATCTATGATGGTTTTCTTTACCTTGTCTGAGATACTGAAGGAAGGATATACACTGATTGAGTCACCGCTGTGGATACCTGTTCTTTCAACAAGCTCCATAATACCGGGGATAAATACATCCTTGCCGTCACAGATTGCGTCAATTTCAACTTCCTTGCCGAAGATGTATTTGTCAACAAGAACGGGCTTATCTTCATCAATTTCAACGGCTGTTTTCAGATAGTGTCTGAGCTGTTCTTCATTGCCAACAATCTGCATTGCACGTCCGCCGAGAACGAAACTGGGTCGAACAAGAACGGGATAGCCGATTTCTGTTGCTGCTGCAACACCGTCTTCAATTTTTGTAACGGCTCTGCCCTGTGGCTGAGGGATATTGAGCTGTTTGAGTATTTTTTCAAATGCATCCCGGTTTTCTGCTCTGTCGATTGCGGCACAATCGGTTCCAATGATTTCAACACCTCTGTCTGTGAGGGGCTGTGCAAGGTTGATTGCTGTCTGACCGCCCAGCGATGCAATGACACCTTCGGGATTCTCAAAATGAATGATGTTCATAACATCTTCAGGGGTGAGAGGTTCAAAGTAGAGCTTGTCCGCTGTGGTATAGTCTGTTGAAACTGTTTCGGGGTTGTTGTTGATGATGATTGATTCATAGCCTGCTTTTTTGATTGTTGTAACAGCGTGAACAGTTGAATAGTCAAAGTCAACACCCTGACCGATACGGATAGGACCTGCACCGAGAACAGCGAGCTTTTTCTTGTCTGTGAGAATGGAGTCATTTTCGCCTGTATAGCTTGAATAGAAGTAAGGGATATATGCATTTGTATGACAAGTATCAACCATTCTGTATACAGGGTAGATGTTATTTTCTTTTCTTGTATTGTAAACTTCAATTTCGGGAACGCCCCAGAGTTTTGCAATAAAGGGGTCGCTGAAACCAATTTTCTTTGCTTCTTTGAGGGTTTCAATGTCACCCTTGTTGTTTTTGATTACCGTTTCAAAGTCAACAATCTTTTTGATTGTTTCAAGGAAGTAAGGTGTAATCATTGTCACTTCGTGGAGCTTTTCGAGACTAACACCATTTCGCATAAGCTGTGCAACGGCATAAATGTTGTCATCACGGAATTCGCTTATATATTCAAGGAGTTCCTCATTTGACTTGTTCTCAAATTTTGACATCCAGATGTGATTAACACCGATTTCCAGAGAACGGAGAGACTTGAGGAAACATTCCTCAAGAGTTGAACCGATTCCCATAACTTCGCCTGTTGCTTTCATCTGAGTGCCCAGCTTGTTTGTTGCTGTTGCAAATTTGTCAAAGGGGAAGCGGGGGAACTTGGCAACAATATAGTCAAGTCTTGGTTCGAATGCTGCTGTTGTGTTTGCAATTGCGATTTCTTCAAGAGACATACCAACAGCAATTTTTGCGGTTACACGTGCAATGGGGTAGCCGCTTGCCTTTGATGCAAGTGCTGATGAACGTGAAACACGGGGATTAACTTCAATGAGATAATATTCAGAGGTTGTGGGGTGAAGGGCAAACTGAACATTGCAGCCGCCTTCAATTTTCAGCTCGCGAATGATTTTGATTGCACTGTCATTGAGCATTTTGTGGTCGTGCTCGTTCAGAGTAAGGATAGGTGCAACAACAATACTGTCACCGGTGTGAATACCAACAGGGTCAATATTTTCCATACCGCAGATTGTGATTGCGTTAACCTTTGAGTCACGCATAACTTCAAATTCAATTTCTTTGTAACCCTTAACGCTCTTTTCTATAAGAACCTGATGAACGGGTGAGAGCTTGAATGCGTTTGTACCAACTTCAATCAATTCTTCTTCGCTGTATGCAAAGCCGCCGCCTGTGCCGCCCAGAGTAAATGCGGGTCGGAGAACAACGGGATAACCGATTCGTTTTGCAGCTTCTTTTGCTTCGTCGAGAGAATATGTTATTTCAGAAGGAATAACAGGCTCGCCGATTGACTGACAAAGCTCCTTGAAAAGTTCACGGTCTTCGGCACGTTCAATACTGTCGCTTTTTGTTCCAAGAAGTTCAACTTCACATTCTTTGAGAACACCTTTCTTTTCGAGCTGCATTGCAAGGTTGAGACCTGTCTGACCGCCGATACCGGGGACAATTGCATCCGGTCTTTCATGACGAATGATTTTTGCAATGTATTCAAGTGTGAGAGGTTCCATATAAACCTTGTCAGCAATTGTTGTGTCGGTCATGATTGTTGCAGGATTTGAGTTTGCGAGAATAACTTCATAGCCTTCCTCTTTGAGAGCAAGACAAGCCTGTGTTCCTGCGTAGTCAAATTCAGCTGCCTGACCGATAACAATAGGACCTGAACCAATGATGAGAATTTTTTTAAGATCTGTTCTTTTTGCCATTTTTTCCTTTACCTCCTGAATATGTTTACAATTTCTGCCATGCAATTTGTCCGTTGGCAATTGTCATGAGACATTCACCAAAGACCTCAGCACCTTCAAATGGGGTGCTTTTTCCCATGGACAGAAAGTTATTTGAATCTATTTTATATGATGAATCAAGGTCAAAAACCGTGAGATTGGCTTTTTTTCCTTCTTCAAGCTCTTCGCCGATTCCAAAACGCCTGCACGGATTGTCGTGAAGAAGTTCAATCAGTTTTTCGAGAGAAATTATATTTGTTTTTACCAGATTGGTATACAGTACGGGAAAAGCTGTCTCGATACCGACTATACCCATGAGACTATCCTTCAGACCTTTACCCTTTTCCTCAGCGGAATGAGGAGCATGGTCTGTTGCAATCATGTCAATTGTACCGTCTTTGATTCCTTCAATTAAAGCAAGCTTGTCCGCTTCGCTTCGGATTGGAGGATTCATTTTGAACCGACCGTCTTCCTGAAGGTCTGCATCTGAAAAAACAAGGTAGTGGGGTCCGGTTTCGCAAGTAACATCAAGCCCTTCTTTTTTTGCCTGTCGAATAAGTTCAACACTTTCTTTTGTTGAAATGTGGCATACGTGATAAGCGCAGCCGGTTTTCCTCACAAGCTCAAGGTCGCGTTTTATCTGCCCCCATTCACTTTCCGAGCAAATGCCTTTATGCCCGTGTTCCTTTGCGTATTCACCATCATGGATGTAGCCGCCATGGAGGAGAGAGTTATCTTCGCAGTGTGCCGAAATTATTTTACCCAATTCCTTTGCTTTTTTCATTGCTTCGAGCATCATTTCGTCGCCTTGAACGCCTTTACCGTCATCCGAAAAGCCGGCAACATCAGGAAACATGGCGTCCATATCGGACAAAACTTCTCCAAGACTGCCTTTTGTGATTGTTCCGAAGGGTCGTACCTCAATCACAGCGGATTTTTTTATGGCATCAAGCTGGACTTTGAGATTTTCGGCAGAGTCGGGTGCGGGTTTCAGGTTTGGCATGGAACATACTGATGTGTATCCACCGTGTGCCGCTGCCTTTGTGCCGGTTTCAATATTTTCTTTATATGAAAAACCCGGCTCTCTCAGATGAACATGAACATCTGCAAAACCGGGGAAAATAAATTTACCGTCAAAGGGAATAACCTGAAAATCAAAAAAAAGAGGACTGTGTTCAAAGGTGACTGTGCCGTCAACAATGAATACATCCTTCTTGGTGAACTCTTTATTAACATAAACCATTGCGTTTTTTAAAATACAGTTCATGGTGGTTTCCTTTCTGACATTTTCATATATTCTATCACTTTTTGACCTCTCTGTCAATAGAAATTTGACAGAAAAATTAAAGTATTTATATTATTTACTATAAGTATAAATTATATATATTATTTAAATAAGGAAAGTTCAGGGATTATTGCATGGGTTAATAAGCAAATGGTAGGAAAACGAAAGTAAAAGGAAAGGTGAAACGATATAAAATAATAATAAAAAGCTGAATAAATTTAAAAAAAACTATTGACATTCAGAGGATTTTGTATATAATATTATGTGAAAATAATAATTGGTGGTTTATGTTCTGCCAATGAAAAAATAAAGAAAAGAGGTTTTTACTATGAGTAAGGATTGGGCAAGAATGGATCTTGCAACTGTTCCCAATATGGTATCCGAAACTGTTCCGGGTCCCAAATCAATCGAGTATCACGAAAGATGTGCTAAGCACTTCAAGGGTTATTCAAGTCAGGTTTCACTTTTTCCTGTTTCGTTTGAATCAGGTTATGGTTACACATTGAAGGACGTTGACGGCAATACATATCTCGACTTCTCATCAGGTATTTATGTAACCGGTCTCGGTCATTGTCACCCCAAAATCAGTGAAGCTGTTGCTTTCCACGCAAAGAACCTTATGAACTGTCACGACTTTACCACAAAGGTAAAGATGGAGCTTGTTGAAAAGCTTCACGAAATCACAGGCGGTCGCTTCGGCGGTTTCCAGCTTTATGATTCGGGTACAACAGCTGTTGAAGCAGGTCTTCGTTGCGCTCGTGCTGCAACAGGCAAGCAGGAATTTATTTCATTCTTCAGAGATTTCCATGGTAAGACATACGGCGCAAACTCACTTGCAGTAGTTGGCCCCGACACACACATGAGAGCTCCCGGATTTATGCTTGTTCCCAGACCCAACCCCTACCGTGACTTCTTTGGCAGAAGTGAAGAAGAAGCATGGAAGGATTCTTCACCTTATATTAATATGATTGAAGGTATGCTTGACAACGCTTGTGCATCCGGCGGTAAGAATGTTGCAGCAATCGTTCTTGAACCTGTTCAGGGATGGGGCGGCTCAATCATTCCTCCTGCAGACTTCCTGCCTGCACTCCGTGCTCTTTGTGACAAGAGAGGCATTCTTCTCTTTGCTGACGAAGTTCTCAACTGTATGGCAAGAACAGGTAAGTACCTTGCTATGGATCACTGGAATGTTACAGCAGACATCACAACACTCGGTAAGGGCTTTGGTAACGGTTTCCCTGTTACAGCTATGGCTGTATCAAAGGATCTCGCTCCCGCAATTGAAAAGATTTCAGCTTCTTCAAGTTACGGCGGCAACCCCATGGCTTGTGCTGCTGCTCTTGAATCAATCAAGGTAATCGAAGAAGAACAGCTCAACGAACGTTCAGCACACCTTGGCGAAATCATGCTCAAGAAGATGGAAGAAATGAAGGCAGCTCATCCCATTATCGGTGATGTTCGTGCACTTGGTTGTCTCCAGGCTATCGAAATCGTTAAGGATCGTGATACAAAAGAACCTTTTGCAGAAGCAGGTACAATGATTTACCAGAAGGCATTCAAGAAGGGTCTTGCTTGGGTACCGTCAGGTCACATCCTCCGTATGTCACCTCCTATGATTCTGGACGACGAAGCTGCACTCAAGGGTCTCGAAATCATCGAAGAATCAATTGCAGAAACAGAAAAGCACTTCGGTTATTAAAGCTTAGGGTAAGGGTGTTTGAATCCAATGCGGTTTAAAACGACAAATTTACAGTAATCGTGCGGTAAAATGCTCGCAAATACACAAAGTATTTGCTGTGCTTTTACTCTTCGCTGACAGAAAATTTGTTCGCTTTAAACTTTTCGACCCTGCCTTAATACGTATAACCTGCAAAGTAAAATATAGGGCAGGGCGCATTGTCTTCAAGCCCCCTTGCCCCTAAATATGAACAACATAGGGGCCATTGTGGGGGAATCCTGCAATAGCCTTTTGTTGAATAAAGCAATAAAAGACCCTTCGACAAGCTCAGGGTGACATATTGTTGTCATTCTGAGCCAACGGCGAAGAATCTTGTTTATTAAAACTAATATTAAAACTTCTGAAAGGAAATAAATTTATGAAAACTGTTAGATTTGGTCTTATCGGCTGTGGTCTTATGGCGAGAGAATTTGCATCAGCCGCAGCGCGTTGGTGTCATCTCACCGAAGATGTTCCAAAGCCTGAAATTGTTGGTATCTGCTCGGTTGTACCCAAGGAAATGGAATGGTTCCAGAAGAACTTCCCCGAAATCAAATATTCGGTTGCAGACTACAAGGAACTTCTTGATAAAGATGATATTGATGCAATTTACTGTGCTGTTCCTCACAACCTTCATGAACAGTTCTATATTGACATAATCAAAAGTGGAAAGGCTCTCCTTGGTGAAAAGCCCTTTGGTATTGATAAAAAGGCAAATGAAAATATTCTTGCCGCACTCAAAGAAAACCCCGATACATTTGTTCGCTGCTGTAGTGAATTCCCCTATTATCCTGCAATGCAGACCATGATAAACTGGTATAATGAAGGTAAGTTCGGCAAGGTTCTTGAAATTCATTGCGGTTTCTGTCACTGCAGTGATATGGATGTTAATAAGCCTATCAACTGGAAACGAATGGTTAAGTTCAACGGTGAATACGGCTGTCTTGGTGACCTTGGTATCCATACACAGCACGTTCCCTTCCGTCTTGGCTTCAAACCCAAGACAGTAAGAGCTCATTTCAGCAATATCATCAAGGAACGTCCCGACGGTAAGGGCGGAATGGCAGTTTGTGATACCTTTGACAACTGCACAATCTTCTGCACAACCCTCAATACAGACGGCGATGAAATTCCAATGACATTTGAAACAAAGCGTATGGAACCGGGCTCAACAAACCGTTGGTTCTTTGAAATTTACGGCACAGAATGCAGTGCAAAGTTCTCAAGTGATGATGCAAATGCATTCCATTATACATCATCATGGGGCAAGGAACAGTCATGGAACCGTATTATCATTGGTTACAAGCCCATGATTCCCACAATCACAGGTCCTATCTTTGAATTTGGTTTTACAGATGCAATTCAGCAGCAGATTGCGGCATTTATGCTTGAATATTCAGGGGTTGAAGTGCCCTTCGGACTTTTTACACCCGAAGAAACAGCACTCTCGCATACTCTTGCAACAGCAGCATTGAAGTCTTTCTATAACAGAACTGTTGAAGTTATTGACTAATTAAAGACAATACAAGAAAAATCTGTATAAAAATCCTTGTAAAATTGTTTTTTTACAAGGATTTTTCTTTGAAATCCCAAAAAAACACAGAAAAATAAAAAAAATTCTGCAAAATCAGTTGACTTTTTTTGGTTTTTGCTGTATTATAGGAGTATAAAAAGTAAATTACAATAACTTGATAATCATTTAATGAGTGTCGGGTTATTGATCAAGGAGGAAGATAAAATGTTAGTTAACATGAATGAAGTTCTCAGACCTGCAAAAAAAGGTCAGTATGCTGTTGGTCTTTTTAATGCTGTAAATCTGGAACTTGCCCGTGGTATTATTGCTGCTGCTGAATCAACAAGATCGCCGGTTATTATGGGTTCTGCAGAAATTCTGCTTCCCTACGGTCCACTGGAAGAAATTTCATATTATTTGATTCCTATGGCAAAGAAAGCATCTGTTCCGGTTGTTGTTCATCTTGACCACGGTCTTACATATGACACTTGCGTGAAGGCTCTCAAGCTGGGATTCAGTTCTGTTATGTATGACTGTTCAACAGATTCATACGAAGAAAATGTCCGCAAGGTTAAGGAAATGGCAGATATTGCTCATTCTTACGGTGCAACAATTGAAGGTGAGCTTGGTCACGTTGGTGACAACGAAGGCTCTGCAGAAGGAAGCGACCATATGGCTGACCCCTCTGCATTCTTCACAGACCCCGCTCTTGCAAAGGACTTTGTTGACAAGACAGGTGTTGATGCACTTGCCATTGCTGTTGGTAATGCTCACGGTGCATACAAATTGCCTCCCAAACTTGATTTTGAAAGAATCAGAACAATTGCAAAGACTGTTGATGTTCCGCTTGTTCTTCACGGCGGTTCAGGTCTTACTGACAATGATTTCCGTCAGGCAATTAAGGATGGTATCAGTAAGGTAAACATCTTTACAGATATTAATGTTGCGGCTGTTGAGGCTGAATTCAAGAAGTTCTCGGATATGAACAAAGGTATTATCGACCTTATTCCTGCGGCTGTTGAAGCTGTAAAACTGGCAACAATGGAAAAGATGAAGCTGTTCAGCAGTGACGGCAAGGCTGATTGCGGCAAAAGTACAGGTCTTTCAAATGATGATCTTGAAAAGATTACAAAGCTTGTTGCGGCAGAAGTTGCAAAATACCTCAAAAAATAATGTTTTTACGGCAACTGTGAATTTCATGGTTGCCGTTGTTATTTAAAAATTAAAGAAATAATTTGCGAAATTTAAAATATACTAAAGAAAAAAGTAAAAAACTCTTGACAATAGGGTGCTGCGGTGTTATAATTATTTCATTATTCCAAAAGCTATGACGAAGAAGGTACGAAGCCTGATTGCTTTGAGAGAGTCGGTGGTTGGTGTGAACCGATAGAGTCTGCTTCCATGTGCCCCTCACTTCCGAGCTGAAGGTCAGAAAGCGTATGTTTCGTGAGTAGATACCTTCCGTGATTGCTGCGTAAAGGCATGAGGATTGTTGGATCCCGATGAGTGGCGGAGGTGAGCTTCGCAATTTGAGTGGTACCGCGAGTGTTTTTCACCCGTCTCAAAGTCTTTTTGAGATGGGTGTTTTTATGTATAAAGGAAGTAAATGACTATGAATCACGAGTTTAAAAGAATTACCCTTCTTGCCGGTCACTACGGAAGCGGCAAAACCAATATTGCAGTTAATATGGCATTTGAACTGAAAAAAGATTATGAAAAAGTTGCAATTGCGGATATTGACATTGTAAATCCATATTTCAGAACAAAGGACAGTCAGGCAGAGCTTGAAGAAAATGGAATAAAACTTATATGCAGCGAATATGCAAATTCAAATGTGGACATTCCTGCCCTTCCTCAGGAAATTTATTCGGTAATTGACAACAAGGACGTTATGGCTGTTGTTGATATTGGCGGTGATGACAGAGGAGCGTATGCTTTGGGACGGTATGCACCCGGAATTCTTCAAGAAAACAATTATGATATGCTTTTTGTGGTGAATAAGTTCCGACCGCTCACACCCGATGCTGAGTCCACAGTTGAAATTATGCACGAGATTGAAGCGGCGGGAAAAATTAAATTTACGGGAATAATAAACAATTCCAATATAGGTAATGAAACAACAGCAGATGATGTTTTGAATTCGCTGAACTATGCAGAAGAAATTTCACGCGTTGCAGGTTTGCCCGTTGTTTTGACGACGGTTATGTCAGAACTTTTCGATGCATTGGACGGCAAGATTCCCAACTTGTTTGCATTAAAATTACAAAAAAAGTTAAGTTAAAGGAGATGTTATACTATGGCAAAACTTACTTTCAAAACAGATAACTGCAAGGGCTGTGGACTTTGTGTTGATGCTTGTCCCAAAGCAGTTCTTATCCTTGCAAAAGACAAAATCAACAAAAAAGGTCATCATCCGGTTGAAGCGGCAAATCCTGATGCCTGCATCGGTTGTGCGTTCTGTGCAACAATGTGTCCGGATTGCATTATCACAGTAGAAAGGTAGGTACATAAAATGGCAGATAAAGTTTTGATGAAAGGCAACGAGGCTATTGCTGAAGCTGCTATTATTGCAGGATGCCGTCACTATTTCGGTTATCCTATCACTCCCCAGACGGAAATTGCCGCTTATATGGCAAAAAGAATGCCCAAAATCGGCGGTACATTCCTTCAGGCAGAAAGTGAAATTGCCGCAATTAATATGGTATACGGCGTTTCTTCAACAGGAAAGAGGGTTATGACATCTTCATCAAGCCCAGGTATTTCTTTGAAAGGCGAAGGTCTTTCATACTTAGCGGGTGCGGATCTTCCGGCACTTGTTATAAACGTTCAGCGTGGCGGCCCCGGTCTTGGTGGTATTCAGCCTTCACAGTCTGACTATTTTCAGGCAACAAAGGGTGGTGCACATGGCGACTTCCATATGATTGTTCTTGCACCAAGCTCTGTTCAGGAAATGGCAGATATGGCAGTTAAAGGTTTTGAACTTGCTGACAAGTATAGAATGACAGCTATGGTTCTTGCTGACGGTACAATGGGCCAGATGATGGAGCCTGTTTCTCTTGATTATGAAATCGCTGCACCCGTTGAAAAGCCATGGGCAACAACCGGTACAAAGATGGAAAGACCTCACAATATTGTGAATTCATTGTTCCTTGTTCCTGATGAACTTGAAAAGTCAAATTTTGAAAGATTTGAGAGATATAAGTACATCGAAGAAAACGAATGTTTGTACGAAGAATATATGATGGACGATGCAGAAATTTGCGTTACAGCTTTTGGTATTGCCGCACGTGTTTCAAAGAATGCAATCAATGCTGCACGTGAAATGGGTATCAAGGTTGGTCTTATCAGACCCATTACACTCTGGCCTTTCCCTGCTGCTCCTTACAAGAAAGCGGCTGAAAAGGTAAAGGAAATCATTTCTGTTGAGCTTTCAATGGGTCAGATGATTGAAGATGTTAAGCTTGCATCAGAATGCAAGGTTCCCGTTACACTCTGCAACCGTGTGGGTGGTATGATTCCCTCACCTGAGCAGGTGCTTGACGCTATTAAAAACGCAGCAAACGGAGGTGCAAAATAATGGTAGTATTTGAAAAACCAAAGGCTCTGGCTGATGTCCAGATGCATTATTGCCCCGGCTGCACACACGGTATAGTTCACCGTCTTGTGGCTGAGGTTATTGACGAGCTTGGTATTGAAGGCAGAACAATCGGTATTGCTCCGGTTGGATGTTCGGTTATGGCTTACAACTATTTTAACTGTGATATGATTGAAGCAGCTCACGGACGTGCTCCGGCTGTTGCAACAGGTGTAAAGCGTTCTGACCCCGAAAATAATATTGTGTTTACATATCAGGGCGACGGTGACCTTGCATCAATTGGTATGGCTGAAACTGTTCACAGTGCTGCAAGAAACGAAAATATTACAATTATATTTATTAATAATGCAATTTACGGTATGACAGGCGGACAGATGGCGCCCACATCACTTCCGGGTCAGGTTACACAGACTTCACCT
>JAZRMZ010000077.1:0-2715 GCA_045647905.1 Clostridia bacterium | reverse complement strand
AAGGGGGGTAAAAACTGTTGTAGGGAGGTAAAATCCTATGTAGTGGGGTAAAACCTTCAAGTTATAATGAAAAAACAGAATTGGGTGGCATTCGGGTTCGAACCGAAACAACCGTGGTATAAGCACGCCAGATCAGACTTTATCGTTTACCAATTTTTTTCGCTATATTATTATTTTCGTTCAAATGTGCATTAATCAAATCGGATATTTTAATTCTTTATCCTTTATTGTTAGCTCTTGTGATTATTGTTGTAATGTGTTAAAATAATCTTTAATAAGTTTTAATAAGTTTTTGAATCTTTTGTGATATTATTGTGAAAAAAGCAGGAGGATATGATGTATGTTTAAAAGGTTTTTTGCTGGCATTCTTGCCTTTATTTTTTCAATTCTTCCGTGCGCAAACAACAAGGTGAAATACACCTGCAAAGAGGCGGTTGCTGTAACAGCAGAATTCGCTGAAAATGAAAGTGTTGCGATTGACACACCGAAGCCTGTTTTTGCGGCGGATATGCCGGAATCAGAGGTTATCTCGGTTAACGGATTATCACGGCTTTCAATCAACGGTCAGCTTACATCTCCCGTCCTCTTTTTCGGCAATACGGATTTCCCGAATCCCAACGGTGTCACAACAAGTCAGGCAGGATTTGCCGCTGATGCGGGAATACATCTTCACTCCATTATTGAAAATATCAATTATTATGCCGACCTTGACAGCATCAGCGAGGCGGAATACAGACAGTTATACTCTCATCTTCACGAGAGCGTTAAGAGTATTACAGAGGGGGACCCGGACGCAAAAATCCTGCTTCGTGTCAAGGTGACAATGCCCGATACAGGCTCCATACCCGAAAGCGAAATAATACAGTATAAAGATAAAAGCATAAAATCCGGTGTTGTATCAATGGCGTCAGATTTATTCAATGAAGAATCAAGCAGAAGGCTTGCTCATCTGGTCGATTATGTCAGCTCCAACGGTGAGCTGTCGAAGCATATTATCGGATATCATCTTGAAAATAATGAATGGTTTCAGTATCTGTACCGTGAAAACGGACAGGACTTTTCAAACGCAAACAATGAAAAATTTGCCCAGTGGCTGAAAGTGAAATATCCGACAGACAGGGATTTGCAGAAAGCGTGGGGGAATTCTTTCGTGAAGCTTTCCACAGTGACTATTCCGAATAATCTCCCCGGCAACATTTATGACAACAGCAAGCTGTATAAAGATATTCTCTTTTACGGAACAAAAACGCAGAAATATGTTGATTATCATCAGTATATCTGTGACCTTACGACAGCGCGCATTTCGAATCTTGCGCGTATTATCAAAGAGCGGACAGAAAACCGCGCTATCGTAATTTCTTTCTACGGTTATCAGTTTGAACTGTACAGCTCTCTTTCAGGACACCATAATCTGAATTGGCTGCTGTCTGACAAAAATATCGACGGCTTTGCAGGGCCAATCAGTTACAGAGACCGTAACGTCAGTTCATACGCTCCGAATTCACCTGTGGGTGCTACGGGCGCATATATGTCAACGGTTGACTCAATTCAGCGAAACGGAAAAATATGGTTTCAGGAAAGTGATGAGCGGACATTTATCAATCACACCGATGAGCCGTATGAAGATACTTTTTTAACTCCCATAAGAAGCCTGAGTGACATTATTGAAGTGCATAAGCGAGAGCTGGGCGATACCATTATCCACGGCAACGGTTTGTGGGCAATGGATTTATGGGCGAGGGGATGGCTGGATGATTCGGCAATATGGGAAAACCTCGGAAAGCTGTCGAATCTGTATCAGGCATATCAGAACGGGTACGGTCAGGCATCTCGGTTCGATGTGGCACTTGTTGTAGATGAATATTCCCTTCACCGCATGGCAAATCAAGGACCTGTGGGTGATGAATTGCTGGGCGAGATGCAGCTTAATCTCTATCACGCAGGACTCTCAACTTGCTATGTTCAGCTTAAAGATGTGCTTGCGGGACGTGTTGACGATGCGAAACTGTATATCATCACATCTGCGTTTGATATGACGGATGAGCAGATAGAACAGCTTCAGACAGCACTTCATAAAGACGGCAAGACAACGCTCTTTATGTATAATTTCGGAAGCATGACCACTCAGCAGGCTAAAGCACTCACGGGTATGGAATTCAAGGTAAAGAAATTACAATCCAAAACCGGAATAAAAATGACAAAGCAGTCTGCCGTTCCGGGTCTGATTAGCGATAATCATACTGCGCGTATCTCCCGTGCTATGAAGGTTGTCGGCGGACAGACCGAGACTCTCGGTAAATATTCCGACGGCTCTGTCGGTTTTGCAATCAACAGACAGAAAGACTATACCACTATTTATTACGGTGATTCGCTGATTTCAGTCAACAATCTGAAAGCCATTGCACGTGCTTGCGGAATCCATGTTTATTCCGATTCAGAGGATGTGCTGATGGCAAATCAGAATATGGTGGTATTCCACGCTGTCACGGCAGGGGAGAAGGCTGTCACCTTTGAAGGCAAGACTGATGTATGGGACTATTTTAATAATAAATGGTATACAGATGTGGATTCAGTCACATTCTCTGCGGAAATCGGCGAAACAAAATATCTGTTCTACGGTGATAAAGAAGAGATAGAAAATTGGAGCCTGCCGATTTACAGATAGAAACAGGAACAACCGTGAAATGGTAATGGTGACAAATAAACTAAACAGCC
>JAZRMZ010000076.1:0-5041 GCA_045647905.1 Clostridia bacterium | reverse complement strand
CATTTATGACCTTTCAGCAGTTGTAGCATACTTCAACACCACAAACGACACAAGTGCATACGCAGAATATGCAAAGTATGACCTTGACCGTAACGGTGTTATCGACTCAAAGGACGTAGCATATGTGCTCGTTTCATGGGGCGAATAATTAACTGCGAATGAGAACGAAGCTTTGCTTCGTTCTCTCTCAAAACCGACATAATGTGTCGGTTTTGAGAGAGAACGTTGAAAAAACGAAAGAATTCACAAAGATTCACCCTGTTTTTGTTGTTTTGGGGTTGACTCGTTGGTTTAAAAGGTGTACAATTAACTCAGAGCAGTATTTTAGTTTTTGACTTTATATATATGGATTTTAAGTAAAAGGAGCAGAAGGATTATGTTGAAAAAAAGAGCTTTGTCATTGTTTTTATGCATTATTATGGTTTTGTCTATGCTGAACATGGGTGTTTTTGCGGAGGAAACTCCTCCGACACACAGAACTGTTTATCTTCATGCTCAGGAGGAAACCTTTCCCAATGGAACAACCAACAACAGCGTGGTGTATAAGGGTGAGGTTGCTGATATTTATTTTGCGGTTGATAACCCGAACAGGGGCAGAGTTGAAAACGATGTTCATCTGGACCCACAGTATGATATGAACGGTTACACTCTTCGTATCTGCTTTGACCCTTATTATTTTGACTTTGTAGGGAGCGACAGCGCACCCATTGATTACACAATACCGGATGCTAATTTTCCCACATCTGACAAGGGTGACGAGAATCTTGGAGAAGATACCGGCACGGATGTTCCACAGACGGTTGGTTATTTTGTTTATAAGCACGATGGCAGAGAACTTTATACAATCGGCACAAAAACTTATAAAACGGCATATATAACCGTTTTTTACAGCGGCGGATATGTTCCTCAAAAAAGGGATGATCAGATTTGGTATAATCTGGCAAAGCTCTCGCTTATGCCCATAAATACAGGCAGCACAGATGTGTTTATTGACATAGACAGCGGTGTTGAAGGACGTACATTGGAACTTTTTGCAAAGAATCTCAATGATGAGCTTTCGGAGCAGACTTTTACGTTTAATGCGGTGAACGGCGGATTCCATCATATTTTGATAAAGGACAGAGCAAAGCCTGCGCCTCCAATTGCAAACCCCACTGAGGGCAGCTATCCCGAAAAGGTTACGGTTAAGCTGACTCAGGAAGAGGGCTGTACTATCTACTACACGGATGATTTGTTAGACCCTGCAACAAGCAAGTCAAGAATTAAATATGAGGGGCCTATTGATATTGAAATAGATACCACAATCAGAACCTGTGCTTACAGAGAAGTTCCCGGAGGTGAAGGGCTGTACAGTAACACGGTGGATTATGTGTATAAGATTGTTCCCGACAGACCGTATCTCTTCAACAGCAACGAACCAGGCAACACTAATTTGACTCCGGACAGAGACAGCAGAAATTCAAAGTTCTTGGTTTATGTTTCGGACAAGGATGTTTTCCGGAGAATAGCCGACGGAAGTGAGGTTTATTACACTTTTTCAGCTACGGCAGATGCAAAGAATCCTCAAATTGGAACTGACCCCGAAACAAGCTGGGTGAAGGTTGAAAAAAACACTCCCTATATTGAAATTGACCAAAAGAGAACGGTTCGGCTGATTACCGACAAAATGGGTAAATACAGCGAAGCGGTGCCATATCATTTTGCCATAAAGCCTGCCGTGCCTGAATCAAGCCACGATTCGGGTGAGTATGACACCAAAATTGACGTTACCCTTTCGTGTGATACGGAGGGGGCTGTAATCTATTTTACAACTGACGGTACTGACCCCAAAACAAGCCGTACCGCAAGGGAATACAGCGACATTCCCATTACCATTAACAAGGATACGACCCTGCGTATTATAAGCTCATATGACGGAGAGTGGAGCGACAAGAATTCATATTATTATTTAATCAGCACTCCCGATACATTCGGTGTTGATGCTTTTTATCCTCCCGGTGTTTATGAGGGCAGTGTTAATGTGACACTCACTCCAAACAACCCCGAATATACCGTTCTTTATCATGACGGAGACGGCAAATGGAAGGAATACAACGAAGTTCTGGTTCTTGATTCTGATACCGATATAATTGCAAAGGCTGTGGAATATGACACCGACGGTTCAATCAAGCATGAGGGCGAGGAATATGTTTTCAAATACAAAATAAAGCCTTTGCCTCCGGTGTTTGCTCCTGAGAGTACGCAGTTCACCAATGCGGATCAGGTTACAATTTACACGCCCGAAAGCTCGGAGGACACAACCTCACATTTTACGCTGTATTATACTTTGGACGGCAGCGACCCCATTACAAGCGACAAAAGGATAAAGGCAGATGAGACATCTGACTCGGCTGTGATTGATATAAACAAGTATACGGTTATCAAGGCAGTTGTTCTGAAGGATGGCGAAAGTTGGTCGAATGTTGTTGAGCATTCGTATGATATTGTGAAGATGAAGCCCGTGAAGCCGCTGACAACTCTTCCTCCGGGACACTACATTCATGAAATCGGTGGCAATGGGTATGCAACTCAGTTTATGCCTGTTCCTCAGAAAACGCAGATTTATTACACCGTTTGTTATGACGGTGGGCTTTGTCCTGATCCGGTTCCAAACACAGAGGGAACGTATCCTTATGATGGTAACTCATTTATTGACGTAAAGGGCAACACAGTTATCAAGGCTGTTGCGGTTAATTCGGTGGGCGTGAAGAGTGATGTGGGTATTTTCTCATACGTTGTAACTCCTGAAGCTCCAAAGGCGGCACCCTCGGCAACCTTGAACGAGGACAGCTTCCCCGTTGTTCCTGTTGATGCGGTTAAGGGAAGCACGGTGAGATATGAAATTGAAGGCTTTGAGAATGAGTTTGTTAACGAAGATGATGAGAGATTTTATATCGACACTCAAACAGGCAACGCTTACCGTGACAAGGAATGCACTCAGCTTCTCGGTGATGAAAATGACGGGGAAAACACGGGAAAAAGCGTGACTCTTGAGCTTTCTGCAGAGCTTGACGGCGTTGAAAGTGACACAAACAGATACGTTTATAGTCTTTCGAACAATGACAATGTGATTGCACCGCCCTATGCGGATAAGGATACGGGTATTTACGAAGAACGGCGGATTGATGATGAAGACAATCTCCTTGAGGTAAAGTTGTATTCGCTCAATACAGGCGGAGAAATTCAGTACAGAATTGATAATGACGGCGAATGGCAGACTTATGACGAAAACAACAGTCTTTTGTTCAAAAAGGATACCATTTTGCAGATTCGTTATGCAAGAGGCGGAAAGTTCAGCTCGGTTGTGAGTTATGTATATAACTTTATTCCGTTGCCGCCCATTATCGAGCTTGCCTCGGGAACATATCTTGAAAGCGAGAAAATAACAACGAAGATTGACTTTGACCCCATGGCACCCTCTGACAAGATTGGGGAGAAGTATTACGGTGTGTATTCAATCTGGTACAGACAGAATGGCGACAAAAAGGACTTTAAGTATACCGGTCAGGAAAGAGATATAACTCACACAATGTCATTCAAGGCATATGTGCTTAATGAAGAAACGGGCAGAGTCAGCAAAAATACAATTCATTATTACATTATTGAAAAGGATAATGCGGCAAGCGGAAGTGTTTATATTGCGTATCCCTACGATGTTGAACGTATAAGTGCAAGCCTCCTTGGAAAGGGCGATTACGCTGAAGGCATAAAGCTCCTTACTCAGAATAAGACAGCAGAGATTCATTACAAGTACAGCTATACCAGAACAGACGAACAGGTGATTCAGACAAAAGATGCGGTATATGACATTGAAAGGCCTATTATCCCAACAGCGCTGATGGAAGACATAACCATTGTTGCGTGGCTTGAGGACGAAAACGGAAGAATTCCAGATTCGCAGAGCATATTTGAAATTGATTTTGTTCATCTGAACGTTCCAGAGACATCCCTTGAGGTAAGCGGAAAGGTTGAATTTCCCAAGAATACAAAGTATACCTTGCTTGATGAATATGCGGACGACCCCAGCGTTATTCTCTATTATACTCTGGACGGAAGTGACCCCACAGATGAAAATAACCAAAAACGTATTGCATATAAGGGTGAGGAGCTTGTTCTCACCGGAGCAGTAACTGTTAAGGCTGTTTATTACAGTACCTGCGGAAAATGTATTGAAAACTGCTGGCACGGAGTTTACGGCGAGGTTGGAACATATAAATACACCATTCCCACCAAGGTTGGCGGAGGCGGCAGCAGCGGAGGCGGCA
Organism: Clostridia bacterium; assembly: GCA_045647905.1. Lineage (GTDB taxonomy): Bacteria > Bacillota > Clostridia > Monoglobales > Monoglobaceae > SIG440. Next base: position 737 of record JAZRMZ010000076.1, on the reverse strand, counting down.
GAGGTGGAAGCTCGGTTGTTGACAATACACGAAAGTATACAAAGGATATTTTCGGCAACGAGCATCCCACTCACGTTGGCTACATCAACGGCTATCCCGACGGAAGCGTTCAGCCTGATGGTTACATCACCAGAGAAGAAATGGCGGCGATTTTGTACAGAGTTACAAATCACGAGTATGAAAAACCCTTTGCTGTAACGGGCGAGGTGTTCCCCGATGTTGAAAAGGAACGTTGGTCTGTTAAAGATATTGAGTATATGGCAGATAAAGGTGTTATATACGGTTATCTTGACGGTGAATTCAAACCAAGACGGAATTTGACACGTGCGGAGTTTGCGGCGTTGATTTACAGGTTTACCAATATTGACGAGGCAAAATCTGACAAGAATCCTTTCTCGGATTTGGAGGAAAGTCATTGGGCATATGATGAAATTCTTGCTCTAAATGAAAGTGGTTTGGTTCAGGGCTATGAGGACAAAACCTTTAAGCCTGAAAACAGCATAACCCGTGCAGAGGTTATGACGGTTATGAACAAGATTTTGGGCAGAAAGCCCCTTGAAAGTTATGTTAAATCCCTTGGATTCAATCCATATAATGACCTGAAAGAAGAAAAGTGGTATTATGTGATTGTTCTTGAAGCAACAATCACCCATAACTACTGGCTTGACAAATCGGGTTATGAATATAAGTGGGAGGATTGGAAATAAGCTGAAAAAGGTCAAAAAAATAGTCTTCAC
>JAZRMZ010000075.1:0-23580 GCA_045647905.1 Clostridia bacterium | reverse complement strand
GCATCCCGTCTTTCAAAGATTCTTCACTGCGTTCAGAACGACACTGTTTTGCACTGTTCTGTGCACTTGACCCGAAAGAGTAGTCATGCTGAGCTTGTCGAAGCATCCTGTCTTTCAAAGATTCTTCACTGCGTTCAGAATGACATCAAAAGAACATGGTATAAAGAAACACAAAAAGTCATTGTCCCACACCGCCTCGCACATAATACAAAAACCGTCATATTATGTAGTGGAGGTGAAAACAATGACAACATCAAATTGTGACTGCACAATCAGCTGTACCGGAAAATCCCTTATCGCAAGTATAATCATCGGTGTTCTTGCGGCAATTTTCCGTTTTACGGCTCTCATAACAATAACTCCCGCATTTTTGTGGGTACTCTTTGGCATCGCTGTGGGATTCCTTGGTATCAGCCTTCTGACTTCCGTACTCGGTCGTACCAACACGGAAAACTGCTGTGCAAATCTCGGAACATTCCTGACGGCTATCCTCGGAACAACTTTGACTTCAGTAATTCTTCTGGGCATAACCTTTGCTGCAACAAGCGTGATTGGAGCAATAATAACAGGATTTTTGCTGTTCTTCTTCTCGCTTTTGATAACAAGCTCGGTTTGTCTCATAAAGTGCCGTTCCTGCGGCGAATAAGGTAAAACTAACAAAAGCGGTGCAACTCGCACCGCTTTTGTTAGTTCTTATTTAACCAAAAGGCTTTCGCCTGTCATTTCTTCAGGCTTTTCAAGTCCCATAAGGTCAAGCATTGTGGGAGCAAGGTCAGCAAGACGACCCGCTTTCAGCTTTGCACCGTCAGGTCCGCCAATCATAACAAGAGGAACAACATTTGTTGTGTGTGCTGTGAACACATCCTTTGTGTCATAATCAACCATCTGGTCGGCATTGCCGTGATCGGCTGTGATAAGTGCTGTACCGCCCATTTTGATGATTGCATCAACAGTCTTTCCAAGACAGGTATCAACTGTCTCAACAGCATTAACCGCCGCATCAAAAATGCCCGTGTGTCCAACCATATCGCAGTTTGCATAGTTGAGAACAATCACGTCATATTCTCCGCTTTCAATTCTTTTCACAACTTCATCCGCAACTTCGGGAGCACTCATTTCAGGCTGAAGGTCATAGGTTGCAACCTTAGGTGAGTTGATAAGTGCTCTGTCCTCACCGTCATAAACCGCTTCAACACCGCCGTTGAAGAAGAATGTTACGTGTGCATATTTCTCCGTTTCGGCAATTCTCAGCTGACGGAGACCCTTTTTGCTGATATATTCGCCAAAGGTATTAACAAGGCTCTGAGGCTTGAATGCAACCTCAACATTGGGCATTGAAGCATCATACTGAGTCATACATACATAGTAAGTATTGAAGAACTCTCTTTCAAAACCGTTGAATTCGCTGTCAACAATTGTTCTTGTGATTTCACGTGCTCTGTCGGGTCTGAAGTTGAAGAACACAACAGAATCATTTGCAGAAATCTTGCCAAGAGCTTCGCCGTTGTCGTCGGTGATTACTGTGGGAACAACAAATTCGTCTGTTACGTTTTCATTATATGATTTCTTGATTGCATTAACGGCAGATGTGTCCTTGTTTCCTTCGCCGTATACCATGGCTTTATATGCTTCCGAAACACGTTCCCATCGATTGTCACGGTCCATTGCATAATATCTGCCCATAACCGTTGCAATCTTGCCTGTTTCAAGTGCTCTCATTTTTACAACAAGAGCTTCGGCAAAGTCTGCGCCCGATGTGGGAGAAACGTCACGACCATCCATAAAGCAATGAACAAACACCTTTTCAAGTCCGTTCTTTTTTGCCATTTCAAGCAAACCAAAAAGATGATTAATGTGGCTGTGAACACCACCGTCCGAAAGAAGACCCATAAAGTGAATTGCAGAATCATTCTTCTTGCAGTTTTCAACAGCACCCAAAAGTGCCTCATTTTCAAAGAAGTCACCGTCTTCGATTGACTTTGTGATTCTTGTGAGCTCCTGATAAACAATTCTGCCTGCACCAATGTTTGTGTGACCCACTACGGAGTTACCCATCTGTCCGTCAGGAAGGCCAACATCCATACCCGATGCATGAACAATTGAATTGGGGTATTCCGCCATATACTTGTCCATATTGGGAGTTTTTGCAGAATAAATTGCATTACCCTCATGACGTTCATTAACACCATACCCGTCCATTATAATAAGTGCATAAGGTTTTTTACTCATTATCAAAATTTCCTTTCTATACTTAACATTGGTAATATCTTACCCAAAAACAAGGGCGAATATAAATTCGCCCTCGTCAGTTTTTGTTGCATAAATTACTGAGCAGCTTTTACGATAACAGCAAAATCAGCACTCTTGAGGCTTGCGCCACCGATGAGACCGCCGTCAATATCGTTCTTTGCAAGAAGCTCTGCAGCGTTGGCTGCATTCATGCTTCCGCCGTACTGAATTGTAACTTCAGCCGCACACTTGTCGCAGTAAAGCTCTGCAAAAATCTTTCTGATGCCTTCGCAAACTTCCTGAGCCTGTTCAGCAGTTGCAGTTTTGCCTGTGCCGATTGCCCAGATGGGTTCGTAAGCAATAACAACCTTTTTCGCATCAACAGCTTCAATTCCGGCAAAAGCCTTTTTAACCTGAATTGCAATGAGATCCATTGTGATGCCTGCTTCTCTTTCCTCAAGGCTTTCACCAACGCAAACAATGGGGATAAGACCTTTTTCAAGAGCCTTTTTGGTTTTGAGGTTCACTGTTTCATCTGTTTCAGCAAAATACTGTCTTCTTTCAGAGTGACCGATGATAACATAATCAACACCAAGGTCAACAAGCATATCAGCACTTACTTCGCCTGTGAAAGCACCCTTGTCTTCAAAGTGAAGGTTTTCAGCACCGATTTTAACGTGTGTATCCTTTGCAGCCGAAACCGCTTCTGCAAGACAAACATAAGGTGTGCAGCAAACAACTTCGCACTTTGCACCTTCTGTTGCGGCAGCAACTTCCTTAACAAAATCAAATGTTTCGCTGGGCAACTTGTTCATTTTCCAGTTGCCTGCAATAATATACTTACCCATTTCAATATATCTCCTTTGTAAATTTATTCTTATTTGTCGTTAATTGCAACAACGCCGGGAAGGTCCTTGCCCTCTAAGAATTCAAGTGATGCACCGCCACCTGTTGAAATATGGCTCATCTTGTCGCCAAGACCTGCCTGATTTACAGCCGCAACACTGTCGCCGCCGCCGATGATTGTTGTTGCATCAAGGTCAGCAAGCATTTCTGCAATTGCATTTGTACCCTTTGCAAAGTTGGGCATTTCAAACACGCCCATAGGACCGTTCCAAACAACTGTCTTTGCACTTTTCAGAGCATCCTTATAAAGAGCAATTGTCTTTTCACCGATGTCAAGACCCTGCCATCCTGCTTCAATTTCGCCTCTGCCAACAGTCTTCTTTTCAGCATCGTTGTCAAAAGCTGTTGCAACAACTGTGTCAACAGGGATAAGAAGCTTAACGCCCTTTGCCTCTGCCTTTTCCATCATTTCCTTTGCGTAGTCAAGGTAGTCAGCCTCAAGAAGTGAATCACCAACTTCTTCACCGAGAGCCTTCATGAACGTATAAGCCATACCGCCGCCGATGATGAGTGTGTCAACCTTTTCAAGAAGGTTGTTAATAACCGAAATTTTTGAAGAAACCTTTGAACCGCCAAGAACAGCAACAAGAGGTCTCACGGGGTTGTTAACCGCATTGCCGAGGTATTCGATTTCCTTGTTGATGAGGTAACCGCCAACAGCTGTGTCAACAAATTCTGTAACGCCAACGTTTGAGCAGTGTGCACGGTGAGCTGTACCGAATGCATCATTAACAAAAACATCACAAAGGCTTGCAAGCTCCTTGCTGAATTCTTCAACATTCTTTGTTTCTTCTGCTCTGTATCTTGTGTTCTCAAGAAGAACAACATCACCATCGTTCATCTTTTCAACTGCTGCCTTTGCGTTTTCGCCAACAACGTTATCGTCAGCGGCAAAAACAACTTCCTTGCCCAGGAGTTCGCTGAGACGAGCTGCAACGGGAGCAAGTGAAAGTTCGGGCTTGGGTTCACACTTGGGCTTGCCCATATGTGAACAAAGGATTACCTTTGCGCCATCGTCAATAAGCTTCTTGATTGTGGGGAGAGCACCCACAATTCTTGTTTCGTCTGTAATCTTGCCTTCCTTAATGGGAACGTTGAAATCACAACGCACAAGAACTCTTTTGCCCTTTGGGCAAATATCGTCAACTGTTTTTTTGTTCATAATAAAAAACCTCCATTTAAAATAATCTCTTTTGGTATATTTTATATTTTACTCCATTTGCCAAAAATTATCAAGTGTTTTTGTTAAATTTTTCGCAAACTTTTTATAATTTTTTAATCTTCAAGGAATTTTGATGCAGAATCAACGAATTCACGGTTGTTATCCGTCTTCACAAGTTGAGAAATAATGGTCTCCGTCACCTCAACAGGATTTCTTGCGCTGAACGCCTTTCTGATTGACCATATTGCTTCAAGCTCACGCTGTTCAAGAAGAAGTTCTTCCTTTCTCGTGCCCGATTTTGCAATATCAATTGCAGGGAAAATTCTCTTTTCCTGAAGACGTCGGTCAAGATGCACTTCCATATTTCCCGTGCCCTTGAACTCTTCAAAAATAACGTCGTCCATACGACTTCCCGTTTCAATGAGTGCCGTTGCCAAAATCGTCAGGCTTCCGCCCTCCTCAATGTTTCTGGCCGCCCCGAAAAATCTTTTGGGCTTATACAGTGCACCGGGGTCAAGACCGCCCGACAGGGTTCTGCCCGATGGCATAACCGTCAGGTTATATGCTCTTGCAAGACGGGTTATGCTGTCAAGAAGAATCACAACATCCTTTTTGTGTTCAACCAGCCTTTTTGCACGTTCAAGAACAATTTCCGCAACCTTTGTGTGGTTTGTGGGTTCTTCGTCAAAGGTGGAAAAAATAACGTCGCCCTTAATTGACCTCTGCATATCCGTAACTTCTTCAGGGCGTTCATCAATGAGCAAAACAATCAGATGTACGTCGGGATTGTTCTCGGTTATGCTGTTGGCAATTGATTTGAGAAGAGTGGTTTTTCCCGCCTTTGGCGGTGCAACAATAATTCCGCGCTGACCTTTGCCGATGGGCGAAATCAAGTCAATCATACGCATTGCAAAATCGCATCTGCCCCGTTCAAGACGCAACCGCTCATTCGGATAAACAGGTGTAAGGTCATCAAATGCCTTGCGACGGATTGAAACATCAACCTTGTCGCCGTTGACAGTCTGCACATATAAAAGCGCCTCATAACGTTCACCCTCATGCTGCATACGGGTGTTTCCCACAATAAAATCACCTGTTTTCAGATTAAAACGCCGTATCTGATTCTGAGGCACATAAACGTCATTTTCGCCCGACTGATAATTTTCAGACCTCAGAAAACCGTATCCGTCAGCCATAACTTCAAGAACACCGCTTTTGAGATTTGTTCTCCGCACCGGGTCGGAATATACGGCAGATTCAGCTTCATTCAAAACCTGGCCCGGTTCAGCCGTTTTCTGAGGTTCTTTTTCTGTTTTTTCTTCCTCAACCTCTAATTGTTTTATAAGTTCTTCCTTTTTCAGTTTTGAAATATTCTTTATTCCTTTTTCTTTTGCAAGCTGCTGAAGCTCTTTTATTTTCAATTCATTCAGCTGTGTTTTTTCCACAATATTCCTCCTATTCCGCAACATTGGAAAGCATCGACACCAAAACATTATTTTGGTACATATTTGATGCAATCATTGAGTTCTGTATTTGTTCAATCACAAAATCACTTTCAAGCATCGGTTCGCAGAAAAGCAAAACCGCCAGCACAATATAAACAATCAAAATGCCAATTACCGCACCAATGGCAATGCCCCCAAGCTGATTCAGTTGTCTGATGCCCCTGATTCGGGTAACCAGATTAAGCATATTGGCCAGAAACGCAATAACAATCTTGCAGGCAATCACAACAAGAACAAAGGCAATTATATTAATCAGCAATGTTGCGATAGCCTCGGTTGCACCCGTTGCAAGCATCTCAGCGGCATCCTTAAAATACCCTGCATAAAGCCCGACAGACACATCACCCGTACCAACAACATTTTCCTCAACAACCCTGAATAAAAAATCATACAAAGGCGTTTTTGCCAGAAAACCCGCAACAACCGGATAAACTGCAAGGGCAAGAATTATGGACAAAAAGTAGGACACAGCTCTGATGCAGGTTTTCACAAAACCTGAACGGTATCCCATGATAATGCAAAAAGCAACCGTCACAACAACAATTAAATCAGCCAACATAAACATTTTCCTCCATGTTTAATGTATATTCAACCAACCTTATTTTATTTTAAGAATTTCAGCACTGCTTCCGCCAAGTGAAATAAAGCTGCTGCGGTTGAAAAACATCTGCATCTCTTTCACATCGCCGTTAACCGGCATTTCGCTCTTCAGATCACCCTTGGGGCTTATCCGTTTCACCGACCCTATGGTTGAATACAAAATATACTCTCCGTTCACGTCAAAGGTCTTGATTTTACCGTCAGCTTCATGCTTTCCGCGCAATTTTCCGTTCTCAGAATAGCTCTCAAGCACCGAATTGTTCAAACCACCTTCAAAAACAAAAACCATGTTATCTTCGTTTTCAATATTGCACGCCGTTGGAATTCTGCCGTCAAAATCATTGGAATATCTCAGCTCACCGTCATCTTCAAAGCAAAACAAACCGCAATCGGCAATGGCAATCAAATCGTCATTTTCGTTGAAAGATACACGCATGGTCATACCTTCAATTTCACCGATACACCGCGCATCTTTCTTGCCCTTTATGTCAACAAGCATAATTCTTGTGTATACCGTTTCACGATCTGTCATCAATTGTGCAACCGCCAGTGTTCCGTCATCGGCAATGTCAATATCTCCAAGGTATCCTTCACCGCTGTGCCACCTGAACATTTCTTTTCCGTGATTGTCAATAACCTCAACAACGCCCTTATAGCCCAATTCGTCTGTGGCAACCGCCACATAGCCCTTATCATTTATTTTTGCAGTCAGAATCTCTTTTTCAGTTTTCACATTCCAGAGGAGCTTGTCTTTTTCATATACATTAATTTGTGTACCATTGACATCCGCCACCATTATGAACTCGTCCTCAACAAGAACCTGCGGTGACGTCATTGTATAAACAACAGTCCATGCATTTTTGCCATCCTCATCAACCGCACGTATTCCCTCAGTGCTGACAAGGAGCATCTTATTTTCATATGGCAGGGCGTTGTGTTCCACACCCGACTGAAACAAAACTTTTATGGATTTCTTTCCCAACAGCAAGCTCTGCATATCGGGATTTGATACAATTGCAACCGCAACCAGCACAATTATTACCAACGCCACAATCAGTCTTTTTTTATTTATCATTTTCTTCAATGTTACCACTCCAAAATCTGAGAATCATAAAAAACTTTTTTCAAAAAAAGCCCCTGGGGCGGCGCCGTCATACCGGCTTCACGTCTATCACAGCTTTTTATGATACCTTCAATTTCATCAAAGGATTTTCTGCCTGTTCCAACATCCGTCAAAGTACCGGTTATAATTCTCACCATGTTATAAAGAAACGCATCCGCTTCCACTTCAATTTCAATCTGATTTTCCCATTCACGGCTTTGTTCAACTCTGCAATCACGAACAGTTCTCACCGTTGTTTTCTGGGACCCGCCGGCCGCCATAAAAGCAGAAAAATCATAAGTTCCGCAAAACTTTTCGGCAGCTTTCTTCATCTGCTCAATATCCACCTTGTACGGAAAATGCCAGCTGTATTTTGCAGTAAAGGGATTCACCAGCGGCGAATTCCATATTTTGTACACATACCGCTTCCCGTTGGACGAAAACCGTGCATTAAAATCATCGTCAACATATTTTGCCGATATTGCCGCAATATCCTCACCGCCCAGATGAGTGTTTATGGCATAAGGAAGTTTTTCAGCCGGTATTCCCGTATTGCTTTTGAAGTTGAAAACATATTCAAGAGCATGAACCCCCGAATCCGTCCGACTACAACCGCAAACCGAGATTTTTTCTCCCGTCAGCTTTGACAAAACGGTCTCCATTTTTTCCTGAACGGTAATTCCGTTTTTCTGTATCTGCCAGCCATGATAACATCCGCCGTCATACATGATTTTCACTGCAATATTTTTCATACCTACACCCTACTCAAAAAATTCCAAACATATTGCTCAAAACAATCAAGGCAAAAAACACAATAACCGAAGCCCAGCCAACAAGGTCAACAGCTCCCATTTTCAGAACCTTCAATCTTGTTCTGTTTTGTCCGCCCCGATAGCATCTGCATTCCATTGCAACAGCCAAATCATCGGCACGTCTGAAGGCACTCACAAAGAGGGGAATCAGAATCGGTATCATTGCCTTTGCTTTTTTCAGCAGATTTCCGCTGTCAAAGTTTGCCCCACGTGCCGTCTGTGCCTTCACAATCTTGTCGGTTTCCTCAAGAAGTGTTGGAACAAATCTGAGAGCAATTGTCATCATCATTGCCAATTCATGGGCAGGCAAGCCAATCTTTTTGAAGGGCGAAAGAAGATGTTCAATTCCGTCCGTCAACGCAATTGGCGATGTGGTGAGAGTCAGAAGTGAAGTTCCGAGAACCAGGAAAAACAGTCGCAAAACCATGAATATTGCCATATTTATGCCTTCATAAGTAATTGTCAGAAATCCCCAAGACCATGCAACCTTACCGTCCGTGAGGAACAAATTGAACAACGCCGTAATCCCCACAAAAACCATAATTGGTTTCACACCTTTTACAACAAACCTGAACGGTATTTTTGAGGAACGTATACAAAGTGCCGTAAAGAGTGCAACCACGCCATATCCGACATATGCATCAACGCAAAACACCGCAACTATATAGATAACTATGCAAAGAATTTTTGTTCTTGGGTCAAGACGATGAACAAATGATGACCCCGGAAAGTACTGACCAAGTGTAATATCCTTGAGCATTTTATCAACTCATTTCATTAAAATCTTTCGCAATTCCGATTTTGCGGCTTCAACAGTATAAATCCCTTCAGGAAGAGGCAAACCTGCCGCCTTCAGTCTGTTGCAAACCTCGGTTATCTGCGGAACCGAAAGTCCCATTTTTTTCAAAGATTCTGCCGCCTTGAAAATCTCGGCAGTTTTGTCAACCATGGCAACTCTGCCATGATTCATAACAACAATCCTGTCTGCAAGCCCCGCAATATCCTCCATACTGTGCGAAACAAGAACAACAGTAAGGCCAAGTCGTCTGTGCATATCCCGTATCTTGCACAAAATCTCATTTCTTCCGGCAGGGTCAAGTCCCGCCGCAGGCTCGTCAAGAATAAGAATCTGCGGTTCCATTGCAATTATTCCTGCAATTGCAACACGCCGCTTTTGTCCTCCCGACAGCTCAAAAGGCGATTTTTCCAATATATCATCTGATAAACCAACAAGGTCTGCCGCAAATTTCACTCGTCTTTCAACTTCCTCCTTGGGAAGCTCCATATTTGAAGGCCCAAAGGCTATGTCTCTGAACACCGTCTCTTCAAAAAGCTGATATTCGGGGTATTGCATAACCAAACCGATTTTAAATCTCATTTTTCGCATATCGGTGCTCTTTTCATGAAGAACTTCACCGTCAATTTCAACAGTTCCCGATGTTGGTTTAACCAAACCCGACATCATCTGAACAAGGGTTGATTTCCCAGAGCCCGTGTGCCCAATCAGCCCAACAAACTCGCCTTTTTTCAACTCAAGATCAACATCTTCAACAGCAATTTTTTCAAAGGGCCCGCCGCTCATATAAACATAGCTCACATTGCTGAGTTTAATCATCCGACGCACCTCCCCCTTTTTTTGAAAAAGCCGCCATTATTTCGTCAACGCAATCGTCCACGGTCAGCAAATCAAACTTCACATCTATTCCGGTCTTTTCCAAAGAGTATAACAACTCTGTTGTTTGAGGAACATCAAGTCCGATTTTTTTCAGCTCGTCAACATGGCTGAAGACCTCGTTTGGAGTACCTTCCAGCACGATTCTTCCCTTGTTCATAACAACAACACGATCAGCCAACGCCGCTTCTTCCATAAAATGTGTTATCATCACAACCGTTATATTTTCCTCACGGTTCAATTTTTTCACCGTGTTCATTATCTCTTTTCTGCCCGAAGGGTCAAGCATTGCCGTTGACTCATCCATCACCAGAACATCAGGCTTCATTGCAAGAACACCTGCAATGGCAACCCTCTGTTTTTGGCCTCCGCTGAGCATATGAGGTGCGTGCTGTGAAAATTCTTTCATATTCACAGCTTCAAGTGCATAATCAACACGCCTGCGAATTTCATCGGTGGGAAGTCCCAAATTTTCGGGTGCAAAAGCCACGTCTTCTTCAACAATTGTCGCAACAAGCTGATTGTCGGGATTCTGAAAAATCATTCCCACACGCTGACGTATGTCATAAAGACGTTCCTCATCCCGTGTGTTAATGCCATCAACCGTAACGATTCCCGTCTGCGGAATCAATATGGCATTCAGATGCTTTGCAAGAGTGGATTTTCCCGAACCGTTGTGTCCCAGCACCGCAAGAAACTCACCCTTTTTCACCTGAAGGCTGACACCTTTGAGCACAGGCTCCTGTTGTTCTTCACCGTCATCATATGAAAATTCCAGCTCTTTTACTTCTATAATTGTCTCACTTGTTTTGTCCAATACACTCACCTTCGTCCCACGTCAGGATAACATTACTTACTCCATCTTCCGGAATAGCCACACGGAAGAACCAAATCATGCTTTGTCACAGGAAGTCCCACTTCGTCCACGGCAACAGTACCGCCAAACTTCTTTTGAAGTGTCATTTTGTAAATATTCTCAAGAACACCGCCCGAAAGCCCTGTTGTATACGAATTAATAAGGAAAAACAACGGCTCGTCGGACAAAACACCCATACACAGCTTCACAAGGTCAAAAAGCTCGTCCTCTATTTTCCATACCTCACCCGACGGGCCTCTGCCATAGGATGGTGGGTCCATAATAACCGCATCATACTTTCTGCCCCGTCTGATTTCACGCTCAGTAAACTTTTTCACATCATCAACAATATATCTGATTGGTCTGTTTTCAAGTCCGGACAAAACCGCATTTTCCTTTGCCCATGAAACCATTCCCTTTGATGCATCAACATGACAAACCGAAGCACCGGCTGCTGCCGCCGCCATGGTTGCGCCTCCTGTATAGGCAAAAAGATTCAGAACATTAACGTCCTTTCTGCCCGATTTCTTTATTATATCCGAAAACCAGTCCCAGTTTGTTGCCTGTTCGGGAAAAAGTCCCGTATGCTTGAAGCCCATCATTTTGATACCAAAGGTCAGTTCACGGTAACTCACCGTCCAGCTTTCGGGCAAGCCTTTGCGGCTTTCCCAGTGTCCGCCGCCGGTATTGCTCCGCAAATAATGAGCATCCGCCTTTTTCCATGCATAATCATTCTTTGCTTCCTCAACATCCCACACAATCTGAGGGTCGGGACGTCTGAGAACAACATTCCCCCAACGTTCAAGTTTTTCACCTTTGCAGGTGTCAAGAAGTTCATAATCTTTCCATTTATCTGATAAAAACATAATTCATCTCGTCCTCAAGCATAATCTGCCATTTTTATTTTCTTTATATTGTACCATTTTTTCCACTATAAGTCAAGAAAACATCTCAAACCTATAACTTTATTTTGTAAATTTGGCATTGTAATTGTTATTTCTCAAATTCTAACTATTTTTCTTATAACTTATAAAAAAGGTTCTGTAACAAATGTTGTGGCCTGACATAAAGATTCTAATTACACCAAAGCGGTCATTCTGAGCGTAGCGAAGAATCTTTCCAAAGTTATATACCTCAACTTTTGCCAAAGAATCAAAAAAAGGTGCAGTCCAGACAACTACACCCTGTAAATATTTCCTTCATTGTGCTGCAGCTGCATCAAACCTCACAGTTCCGAAGGATATTTCTAATTTTCGTACTATTCAAAATCAACAGTTATTTCTGTTACTCTTGGCGTTCCGCAACCGCAAGCTGCACCAAGTTCAAGTTTGTATTGGATATAGCCTGCAAGGTTAAGGGATGAAATATCGTCGCCGTTTTCAAAAGACTCCGACCACTCCATATTTTCAAGAGCATCAATGGACTCTGCGCATCTGAACTGAATTTTCACCCATGTTTTTTTGCCATTTTGAGCAGTCCAGCTTACCCGTTTCGCTTTTGCGATTGTTTTATAGGGTTCGGAATAGTAGTATTCGCTGTCTGACCTGTCCATAATATTTCCGATGTCAACACTGCAGGTTCCGTGAGGACCCTTGCAGGAAAGCTCGGTGTAACGGTTTTCATTTATTCCGTCTTCACCGCCCCAGAAAACATACGACTTGTTGGTATGATTTCCGTATGCCTTATGAGATGCCACAAGCAAATCCATATATCCGTCATTATTGAAGTCACCTGCCAGACAACCGCACCCCGAATGGTTGAAAATGTTTTTGAAATTCTTGCTGTGAAACACACGGTCTGCACTCTGAAAATACATTTTTGAATCAATGTCCCTGCATCTGCCTGTGCTGTATGCTGTTCCATAAATGTCCAAAAGTCCGTCATTATTAAAATCCTGAATTGTCAGGGCATTTGAGCAGTATGTTGGAAGTTCTGTCTTTCTGTATTCCTTGAAACCATCCTCACCGCCCCAATAAATCACAAAACGCCCCATTTCCTGAGGATTGGTATAATCTGCCGCTCTGTGGCAAGCACAAATCATATCAAGATAACCGTCACCGTTCAGGTCTGCCGCATTAACAGAAGCTATTCCCTCGGTTGCAATAAGCTGATAGTTCTCACTGCTGAAGCCATCAGGACCACCCCAAAAGATATACGAACGGTCGCCCATAATTTCCGAAACAAATATATCCAGCCAACCGTCACCGTTGAAATCAGCTGCAAACAACCAACGCACCTGACCAAAACTTTTCTTAATATCAGGTGTCATTTCCATAGCCTTTGTGCCCCAGTCCTTCCCCTTGGATTCCTGAAGATACTTTTCAGGTTCAGGACCCAGAACAATGATTTTGGGGTTGTGAATGTCATAGCCATCAGGACCACCTTCAAAGATTTTTATTTCACGGCTTAAAATACCTCCGGTAATAAAATCAAGATAACCGCACTTGCGGAAGTCACCTATTGCCGCTCCGTGAGACATTTCCGAATCAAAGTGAATTTTGTTGTTCAACTCAAAGCCCTTTTCGTTCTGCCAGTAAATCGCAGACCCCGGTGAGAGATTGGGAGCATTCTCGGCACAGTTAACAACCAATACATCAGGAATTCCGTCGTCGTTGAAATCGCACATAATTGTGTCAACTGCCGCATATCCCGGAAGACTGATTTTGCGGGTATCGTTGTAACCATCCTCACCGCCCAAAAAAATATCCACTTTCTCATGTCCCAGAATTCTTTCGCCCTCATGGTTTATAACAGCAATCTGATGCCTGCCATCGGTATACGTCTTTCCGCTTATAACCCTCGTCGGCTCATCTGCAACAATCTTCCAGACCTCACTGTAATTACGCTCCCTGTCTATGGCAAACACCGATGTTTCAATGGTTAATTCATCTTTTTTTGCCGCTTGTGCCACAAAAATACAAGTTTTTTCGCCCATTTTTCCAACCCAAACCGACTTTGCAGCACGAACAGGAATATGCGTTGCACTTTCAAGAGCATATCCATCCTGTTCCCAGAGAATAAGGGTATCATCAATTTTATCAAAATCCGTTGCCACCGCAATTACAATATCCTTAGTGCCTTTCCCCGATAAATCACCTGTACAAGCGTACATTGCACCGTTTCCTGCAAAAACGGCATCTTCAAGTTCAGCAAACACCTTTCCCTTTGTTTTGTTTGGGTCAAGGTCACAACATTTAATACGAAGCTCCTCAATGGGTTTTCGGGCCGAATCAAAGGATTCAAATACAGCATAGTTATCTTCTGCACGAAAAATCATTTTCTTTTCTCCGGTCTCAACAACATTACATCTCCACTGTACCCAACGAAACAGCTTTCTGCCCTCCGTAGTCGAAGTCGAACGTGAATTATCCACATCAACCGTAGGTCCGAATACGGTTTTGCGGTCAGGATTAATTCCATCCTTTCCGCCCCAATACACCACAACATCTCCCGTATTTGCACGAATTGCAAAAAGGTCATCGTATCCGTCTCCGTCCAAATCCCCGGCAGAAAGGGAGATTGCATTTATATCATATTCCGAAAAAACTCCTGCTTCAATCCCCAATTCGGTCTGATAAAAAACCCGAAGTTTATCTCCACTGGTAAATGCAAGAGCTTTTTTGCCGCAACCCGAAAAATCTCCTGCCGCAACCGCCATGGAATTTGGAACACGAAGCGTCAAACGGTAATTTTCACACAATCCACGTTCGCTGCCGAAAAAAATTATCGCCGACGTATCCGTATTCACCCCGTTGTGCTGACACGCCACAATCAAATCCTCAACCCCACGATTATACAAATCACAAAAAATTGCATCAAAAGACCCAAAGGAAGGAAGCGAAAGCGGTTCGCTCTGACCTATTTCGTCATATATATGTATATCCGGTTTCTCGTTCATGCTGTGACTGTTTGTTATGGGAATATCCGGATAGCCGTCGCCATTTATATCAAAATTAAAAATACGCTGTAATACCCCTTTTGTGGAAACATAAATATTCTGTCCACCGTTGCCAAATGTCCCCTTAGAAAATTCTTCAAAACTTGATTTTACCCACTTCATACGCTATCTCTCCCAAACATATTTTATCTGACGATTCATAAACGGTCTTAGTATACTCTCTGTAATAAATAAATTCAATATTCTTCAACCTAAAAAGTCTTAACCCCACCTCACAAAAGTACGAATACATCCCTTCCGTTGCACACAAAATGACCTTACTCTGATAAAAAAATAGATTCTTTTACAAATGTTGGAGTTTAGCACAGCTAAGATGTTTCAACTACGCTCAACATGACATATTCCACATGATTCGGTCATCCTGAGCGTAGCGAAGGATCTTTAAAAATTATCCCAACATTTGTAAAAGAACCAAAAAAGCGCCTTTGGCGGGCAGAAAAGGATACAGCTTTTTTCGTCCATGTGCGTTTCCGCCATCGGCGGAAAATTTCGCACGGACAATTTAATTTTTGTTTTTTTATAATAGGAAATCCGCAATTTGGTTTCCTATTATAAAAAAAATACCACTCCGAACAACGCAAAGTTATTCAGAATGGTATTTAATTATTCATTTGTAACATAGATTCGGGTATTCAACGGAATGTAGAATATCAGCCAATCCATATTTTCAGGACGGACACGAACACAGCCGTGAGAAATCATCTTTCCGATTCTGCCGTCATAATCTGTTCCATCCTTGTTTATAAGGGTTGTATGTATTGCATAACCGTTATAGAACTTTATAATGGGTCCCACAAAATAACTGCCGTAATCCCAGATTTTTTCAAAGCGGTAATACTTATACTGTCCCGTCACAGTTGGTGTGCTTGGTGCACCAATTGAACATCCGAAGTGCTTTATACATTCCCAGCGATTATTTTCACGAAGAAAAACCGAAACGGTGAAATTATCCTTTGACACCCAAATCATATAAGGTGTTTCGCTCTGAATGTTGCGGCTGTTCACAAACTCCTCGGCTTTGGCTTCCCACGAATCAGCCTCAAAGAACGGATATGCCGAAACGTGCGCCGAATCAGCAATACGCACACTGCCAAAAACATCGGTATATGCATAAGTTTCAACAACAAAGCTTTCGTTCAGCCCCAAATTTGTTGAATAATAGGTTATGTACTCCACGCCCGTTGTGGGAACAAGAACAAACTTTGTGCCGATTTCATAAACAGGCAACTGAAATTCAACCTCAACAATCCCTGCCGACTCTATTCTCACGCATCGGTTTGCAAGCCATTCACCGTCTTCGGTAAAGATATTGAATCTCATATCCGAAGACAAAATTTGCCCGTCAGGCTGCACAACATCAACAAAAAGCGTAAACTTGTCGGATGTCAGTACCGTCTGATCTTCTTCAATTGAAGCTTCCTCCCATACTTCAGAAATTTCTGTTTCCTCCGCAAAAACTGCATTTGAAGAAGTGAACATCAACACAAAAATCAACAACATTGAAAAAATTCTTTTTTTCATACGCTCTCCCATCTGCTGTAAAACATAACAGCTTCTTTATTTTTTTGCATTATTTATATACATAAACTTCTGCATTTTTTGTTCGAAAACTCAGATATGATTAACGCTTAACCATAACAAGGGTAATTTTGCTCATTTCTTTCCAACCGGTAATTGGTATGTCTATACCCTCTTTCATAATTTCCATACCGCTTACTTCCTTTTTTCCGTCTAAAAGATACATCTCATCACCGCAAAGGACAGGATAAACAGTAATCCGGTTCTGAAACGCCTCACCTGAAACTACCTGAATCACAATTTCTTTAAGATTTATATCGCTATACTGATATACCGTGACAGATTCGGTATCGCAAAGTATTCTCGCCACCGCCTTTTTCCAGAACTCCCTCTTTTCTTTTACAGACGCCATAAAATCTGTAAAACGTTCACGGTCAGCTTTTGACACTCTAGTCAGGTCGCAACTGAACTCAACAGGCCCGCAAGTATGATATGCTTCAAGATACGACGGATGAACACCGGATATGTCATACCACCAGGCATCACAGCAAGCAACTATTCTGTTGTGCGGTTTGCGAGACTCTACAGTAAAGGGTTTATAGAATTCTTCATACTCCTCTAAAGAATGTATGCAAGTTACTCTTTCAATACCCTGAGGCGGAAGCCTTAACATATTTTCTTTTATTATACGCATCTCTGCATAAGGGCTTTCATTATCACTTGCCCAAAAACTGTCATATCTTGTGTAATTTGCAATTTCAGTTCGTTCTCCACCGCCTGCACAGCCTGTAAAATACATATCGGGGTATCTTCTTCTTAATTCCCTCATAAAACTGTCAAAGCCCATCTGATAACGATAAAACGCTGTTCGCTTTTCATCATAGAACAAGTCGTCATTGTAATCAAATTTAAAACATTCTATTCCGTATGTATTTACAAGACCATCAATTACTCCAAGCATCCACTCTCTTGCTCTTGAGTTTGCAAAATCCAGAAAATACATATCCTTGTAATTGCTCTTCAGATAATATTCCGGATGGTTTTTAACAGAGTCTGATATGGCACTTGCTCTTTCCGGCTCTATCCACAAACCAAATTTCATTCCCATTTCTCTTATCTTGTCAGCAAACTCCTTCATGGTGCCGTAAAAGCCACCGCTGGTATTCTCAACCCAGTCACCACAGGTTTCAAACCAGTGAACTCCTTCTTTCCCAAACCAGCCTGCATCAATTACAAAATACTCAATTCCCATATCTTTTGCAATCTGTGCCTGAGTCAAAAGTTGCTCAGGAGTAAAATCAGTATATCTGTAAAGCCAGGTATTATAAATCATAGGCAATTCTTTGCGCGGATAATTGTTATGCAGATAATTGTGAAGTTTGTAGCAGTCAAAATCAGTTCTGTTACATGTTTCGTAGCAAATGATTTCAGGCAGGAAAATTTCTTCACCCGGTTCAACTTCCAACTGCATATCATAATCTGCAGGGCCAATTTCCACAAGTGCCTTGGACAAACGTTGCGGCAGACCAAGATGTGTAACCTTTATTTCCCACGAGCAGTTGGGCAAAAGATGAATAACCGCACCTCTTTGCTGTTGCTTGCTCCAGACTACAACAAAAGGAGCTGCGTTTTGTGTACTTCTTGTACTTGTGCAACCAGCAGTAACACCTGTTACAAGGGGTTGCCAGCCACCTATACTCTCTGACTGCCAGTTGTTGTACTGTGTATACACTTCATACTCTCCGCCCTCAAAAACAAATCTTGATTTTAAAGAAGTAAGCATAATAGGCTTGTCCGATATATTCTTAAAAACATCTTTTCTGTTTATTACGCCGTATTCGTCCTCGGTAACCGCACACTCAATTCTGTACTTGTCGGTAGTTTTTAAAACTGTGTTACCTTCTCTCGATACATCACCGACCAATTCACCGAAATTTCCCGCTGCGCGCCAGAACACACGGGCATCTTCACCTTTATCGAAAAACTTTAAACTTAACATTTTAATTTTCCTCCTTTTTGCTCGTTGCTAATCATTTTACTATTTTAATTTTATGTTAAATTATATAACCGCCAGAACTATTCCGAAAATTATAATTCCTGCACACCAAAGTTTTCGTGCTATTTTTTCGCCATAAACAAGTTTTCCGCTCAAAATCGCCACTATTGCCGAACTTTGCTTAATAAGGGTCATAATTGTCACTTGGCTTGACTCATATGAATTGGCTACAAAGAGCAAACGATCACCTGCAATCAAAAGAAAGCTTAATATGTAGACATACGGATTTTTTGCACAGGCAACAATACCGACTTTTTTACCTTTAACAAGAATATAAACATAGTACATCGCAGAAAGCATCAACATAAACCAGAACTGAAGCTGGATACTACTGA
Source organism: Clostridia bacterium (assembly GCA_045647905.1). GTDB lineage: Bacteria > Bacillota > Clostridia > Monoglobales > Monoglobaceae > SIG440. The sequence continues at coordinate 4,869 of JAZRMZ010000075.1, read as the reverse complement.
CTGATTTGGATGACATAAGATACTTGTCCAAAGTGCCCGACACCGCATTCAAAAAGCACGAAAAAAGGACAAGCCATACATAACGATTATCTGTTGTTTTCTCGGTTTTTTCTTTTTGCCGATTTACAAGATACAAACCAATGACAACAAGAATCAAACTTATAATTCCTTTAACAGTAAGACTCTCATTCAGGAAAAACACACCCATCAAAGTTGAAAAAATCACTCTCGACAAATCCATAACACTATAAAAGCTGACAGATAATTTTTTCACCGCAACAAAGGTTGCAATCCAGGCAAAGAAAATCACAAAAGACTTCACCCCTATTAAAGCAAAAGTCCTTACATCAAGTAAAAATACATCCCTTGCCATCGGCACCGTCATCAAAAAACCAATAAATGTATAAGCAAATAAAGTGCTGATTACATCATGTTTTTCAAGTATTTTCTTCTTAATCGGTTCACGGAAACCTTTGAATATGCCATATAATAAAACAAAAACTACCCAAAGTTCCAAATATATCATTCTCCTTCTTTTTTAGCCGGTTTAGCTAACAAACATACTTAATCACTTTAAACCAACACGTTTTTACGAACACATCATACCATAACGCACTATCCATATCAACCATATTTTGTTTATATTTCTGAAATCCTACCACCAAAAAATCGACGGACTTCCATAAACTGAAAATCCGTCAAAAAACTTTATCAACTTACCCTTTAACCAAGGCTTTTACAGCATCAAATGCCGCACCAAGATATTCGGTGCTGTCAACAGCTTCAACCTTGCCCGCATCACAGCGTGAAGCAATTTCAGCTTTCATCGGAATTCTGCCCAAAGCATCAAGTCCAAAGCTCTTTGCAACATCATCAAGCTTGCTTTCACCAAAAATCTGAATTTTTTCTTCGCAGTTGGGACATTCAACATAGCTCATGTTTTCAACAATTCCCAAAATCGGAATATTCATCAGTTTTGCCATATTAACCGCCTTTTCAACAATCATTGAAACAAGCTCCTGAGGTGATGTAACAACAATAATTCCGTCAACAGGAAGGGACTGAAAAACAGTAAGAGGAACATCGCCCGTTCCGGGTGGCATATCAACAAACATACAGTCAACATCTTCCCACACAACGTCTGTCCAGAACTGTTTAACAGTTCCGCCGATAACAGGTCCACGCCATACAACAGGATCTGTGTCATTTTCAAGCAAAAGATTAATTGACATTATCTTTGTTCCGCCACGGCTGACAGCAGGCATTATTCCGTATTCCGAGCCTTCAGCCTTTGCTGTGATACCAAAGAGCTTGGGAATTGAAGGGCCGGTAATGTCTGCATCAAGAATTGCACTTCTGTAGCCTTCTCTCTGCATCCCCGATGCCATCAGCGATGTTACAAGAGATTTGCCCACACCGCCTTTTCCGCTGACAATTCCAATAACCTTCTTTATATCACTCATTGAATTTTTGGGAGCAAGAAAGCTCTGCTCCGCCTTTCTTGAACTGCAATTTTCACCGCAGCTTGAACAATCATGTGTACAATTTTCGCTCATTTTACATTTCCTTTCTTAATTAAATTCAAAATGACTCAATGGCAGCTTCAAGCTGGTCATCAACTTCAATTTTCATAGACTTCAGTTTTTCATAAAGATTCATCTGGGTTGAAAAATCAAGAACACCGTATGGATAAAGATTCATTGCCTCCTGAAAAACAGCCACGGCACCCTTGAGATTTTCATCATAAACATCGTTTATCTCGCCAATATAAATCCCCAGCATTTCAAGCATCTTCTTTGCATTTTCAATTTCACTGCCCGTATCTCCCGGTTGGTACTTATTGGTATAGGTAAACAATTCAAACTGCGACATATCAACGGGAACTTCTGAATTTTCAACAACCGCATGGGGAGTTATACCCTTTTCATGAATATTATTCCCGTTTGGTGTCAGATAATATGCAACAGTAAACTTCATAACACCGTTTTGGGGTGTGTCGTAAACCGCCTGAACGGTTCCTTTTCCAAAGGATGTTGTTCCAACAGCAATCGCCGCCTCATTTTCAATCAGTGCGGCTGTCAGAACCTCCGAAGCGCTTGCACTCATTTCGTTTATCAGAACAATAATTTCATACTCTTTACCGATGCCGGTTGTTTCATACTTCATATCCAGAACATCCAGCTTGTGGTCTTCTGTTGTAATAATTTTCCCTGCGGGCAAAAGCATATCGGCAATGGCAACAGCCTGACTCAGGTATCCTCCTCCGTTGTCACGAAGGTCAATAATCAAATTTTTTGTTCCTGCCTCATCTGCCTTTTCAAGAGCTTCCTTGAACTGCACAGCAACATTTTCCGTAAATGAATAAATGGTAATTTTTGCAATCTTTTTGTCGCCTTTTTCAATCAATTCAAAATCCAGAGATGGTGACATAACCTTTTCACGAATAATTTCAAAGGGAATGGTACCTTCAAGCCCGGAACGCTGAACATCAATCGTAACCGTTGTGCCTTCTTTTCCGCGAATGTATTCAACCGCTTCATCAAGAGCCATTCCTTCAAGAGAAACCCCGTTGGCAGACCTGATAATATCTCCCGATTTGATTCCTGCTTTATGTGCAGGTGAGCCGGGTATGGGCTGTGAAACCATAATATATCCGTCACGGTCAAGAACTGTCACACCAATTCCCACAACTTCATCATCAAGTGATTCCAAAAATGCCTTTGCTTCTTCTTCGTTGTAATAAACCGAGTTTTCATCAACCTGTTCAAGCATTGCCTTCACCGCAACATCATAAAGTTCAGGGTTTTCTTCAATTACGGCATTAATTGCCGCAAGATACAGATTGTTTTCAACCAGATTATTATATCTGCCCAGCAATGCAATTTGCTTGGCGATGCTTTTCACATAATCGGAATATTTATATTCCTGCTCCTCAGAGTCAACTGCATCCTCCGCCCAAACAGTGACGCAGGAACAAACCATAACCAAAGTCAAAATCCATGCTGTCATTATTTTTGATATACGTTTCATTTTAATCACTCCCTCCACTACATTCAAAACACAAAACATAAGTTTGAAAAAGCTGTTGAAACTTCCACTCCTTACATTTTTTCCGGAGCGTTTATCTTCAGCATCTTCAAAATGCCCTGAATAACAATTCTTGTGCTGTCAACCAGTTTCAGACGCGCATTCATAACTTCCTCGTCCTCAACCTTAACACGGCAGGCATTGTAGAACGTATGGAAAGCCGATGCCAAATCCATAACATATCTTGTAATCTTTGCCGGCTCACGGGTTTCTGCCGCCATTCTTATTTCTTCAGGAAGGTCACAGAGTTTTTTCAGAAGTGCAATTTCCTCCTTTTCCTTGAGGACTCCTGCCGAAATTTCATCAAAACTCTTGACTTCAATTCCTTCTTCCTTCAAAACACGGATTATACTGCATATTCTTGCATGAGCATACTGAACATAGAAAACCGGATTCTCGCTTTCCTGCTTAACTGCAAGGTCAAGGTCAAAGTCAAGATGGCTTCCTGCCATACGCATATTAAAGAGAAATCTTGCCGCATCAACCGAAACATCTTCAAGAAGGTCAGTCAATGTTATGGCTTTTCCCGTACGCTTGGACATTCTCACAGCCTCGCCGTCACGTGTAAGACGAACAAGCTGCATTATTGAAACCTCAAACTTATCGGGGTCAATTCCGCAAGCTGCAAGTGCTGCCTTCATTCTGGCAATATGTCCGTGGTGGTCTGCACCCCAAACGTCAATAACCAAATCAAAGCCTCTTGTTTCAATTTTATTAATATGATATGCAATGTCTGCGGCAAAATATGTGGGAATACCGTTCTGACGAACAAGAACCTCGTTCTTTTCAAGCCCCATTTTTTCGCAGTTTATCCAGATTGCACCATCTTCCTCATAAGTATATCCCGCCTTGGTCAGACGGTCAATCGCTTCCTGAACCTTTCCGTTTTTGTGAAGCTCGCTTTCACGGAACCACACATCATAAAAAATACGATATTTTTCAAGGTCTGTTTTGAGGTATGCCACGTTCTTTTCCAAGGCATAGGCAACGAGAGCCTCTTTGCGTTCTTCAGAAGATGTTTCAAGGTACTTGTCCCCTTCAATTTCAATGAACGCCTTTGCGTGTTCCGTTATGTCATCACCGTGGTAGCCGTCCTCAGGGAATTCAACAGCATCCTCTCCCTTGAGTTGCTGAATGTATCTTGCCTCTAAGGATTTTCCGAATTTTTCAATCTGATTTCCCGCATCATTCACATAAAATTCACGTGTAACATCATATCCTGCATATTCAAGAACACTTGCCATGCAGTCGCCAAGAGCACCGCCACGGGCATTACCCATATGCATTGGGCCTGTTGGGTTGGCGCTGACAAATTCAACCATAACCTTTTTGCCCTTGCCCATTTCAATTTTGCCGTAATCACTGCCCTTTTCTTCAATCTCACGGATTACATCATAAAGTCTTGAGTTTGAAAGATAAAAATTAATAAATCCTGCTCCTGCAACCTCAACCTTTTCGATTTCGCCACCCGTTTCAATTCCTTCAGCTATTGCCTCTGCAATTTTTCGGGGCGGCATACGCAATGACTTTGCAAGCAGCATCGCAATATTGCAGGCAAAATCGCCGTGTTGTTCGTCCTTTGGAACTTCAAGCTGAATTTTTTCTTCAATATTAATATCTTCAGCAACTGTAAGCACACCGTTTTTCACAGCATTCAAAAATGCAGTTTTCACAGCTTGTCCGATTTTTTCCTTTGAATTTTCAATAATGCTCATTTTTATCTCCAATCTGCCTCCACGGCACAAAATTTATTCTCTGTTTTATGAAACAATTTTATCAACA
>JAZRMZ010000074.1:0-2140 GCA_045647905.1 Clostridia bacterium | reverse complement strand
TGTGAACGCCCTCAGGCATACAAAGTGCCGTTGTGGTCTCGCCAAAGAAGCGACATGAATAAAAGTCTACTTCGTCAGCCCATTTCACTTCAACGCCACCTTTGATGGCTCTGCCTTCCGAGCCGCCGCCCATACTGTACATAACTTCACCCTGACCGCCAACATAGCCGTGTTCCATGGCGCTGAAGCTTGTGTGAGCGAAGCATATATCTTCAAATCTCACATTATGTATACGGTTGTCGTAGTCCACGCCTGCAACAAGCATCACCTGATCCTCCTGAGGGCAAATAACCTCAGCTGTTGTCATATCTTCGCCTTCACGGGGCATATATGAAAGGATTTTTGTCTTTTTGTTAAAGTAAAATTCCCCCGGCTCATCAAGAAGCTCATAGGCATTCTGAACCTCAAACTCAATTGCATAGCCAAGGTCAGCTGTTCCATGGGAGCTTTCCCCCAAAGAATTTACATTCTTTTCCCAAAAACCTTCTTCCATAATGACAATAACATTATCCGAATTTTCGGGATCAGGAATTATGTCCTGCACATTTCCGTACTGTGACTTCCACGTAACAGCCCAATGAAGCTGAACATCTTCGGGGTTCTCCAGAAAACCAAGTTGCGACTTACTCACATAAAAACCACGCCATACACCGTCAGCATTCTTATAGTTTCTGATACCCGAAATTTTGTTCTGTGTCTGAGCACGGATGCCCATTGCATCGTCAACGTACAAATCCCTTGCAAAATCAAGATGCTCTGCCTTTGCGTGCCAAATGCCATTTTCACCCTTCTGCCAGCCCGACACAATCCGTCCGCCCGAAATCACGGGCATATTCGCTCTGTCTCCACGGTAAATAACGTCATATCCGTTGCTTCCTGAATCCTCCGCACGCAATCTTATTCTGTCATCAAGTTCATATCTGCCGGGAGCAATATTCACTATTATGTTGCCTGTCATATTTTCGTTATGCTTTCGAACTTCCTGAATTGCACGTTCTATCGTCAGAAACGGTGCATCCTCAGAGCCGGAATTTTGGTCGTTTCCGCTTAAACTGACATAAAACTCCATCTGTATGCCGGTGTCCACGCTATCCGCAAGCACTTCGGTCGGCAACATACCAATCATCATAAACACAAATATCAGACTTTTCACTCTTGACATAAATGCCACCCCTTTGGTATTTTATAATACTCTCTTTTTCATTATATATTGACAATATGGGAGGCACAATGTTATAATGTATCCATAATTTATCATTTTGTAATATAAGAAGGGAATGTTATTTTCTTATGGCAAAAAGTATTATTATACCCGATGAGAACCTAAACCCCTTGAATCCTGTGCGCTTTGGCTATGATGACTGCAAAAAATCCCATTCATACGGCCCTGCAATGCGCACGCATTGGCTTATTCATTTTGTTGTATCAGGATTTGGTTTTTTCAGAATCGAAGACAGAGAATATCACGTTTCACCGGGCGAAATGTTTGTCATTCCCTCCTTCGTTGAAGCATACTATGAAGCGGATTCAGAAAACCCCTGGAGTTATATCTGGATTGGCTTTACCACCAACGACAAGCCTCCAATCTCCCTTGATGATGTTATTTTTTGTCCGGAAGCTCTCAATATTTTCAACGCAATGAAATCATGCGAAGTCATGAACACGGGCATAAATGCGTTTTTAAGTGCAAGACTCTGGGACTTGTTCTATTTGCTGATCAGCAAATCCACACCACAACCCAATTACATAGAAAAAGCGTTGGACTATATTCACTCAGAATACATGAATAACGTCACCGTTGATCAAATTGCCGATTTTTTAAATATCAGCCGAGTATATTTTTCAACCCTCTTCAAAGAAAAAATGGGCATTTCGCCAAAGCAATATCTGCTGAATTACAGAATGAACGTCGCCACACTGATGTTGGCAAACAATCCGGCAAGCATATCCATCATAGCCAACTCTGTGGGCTACAGCGATATTTATAATTTCTCAAAAATGTTCAAACGGCGTTACGGCATATCTCCCAAAAATTATATAAATCAACACAAAAAAACAAGACAAAATAAAAACTGAACAACTGTACGAATCCGAACCTTTAGTGTTCAAAAAACGTACAGTTGTTTTTTGTATAATAGGA
>JAZRMZ010000073.1:0-7160 GCA_045647905.1 Clostridia bacterium | reverse complement strand
ATCAGTTTGACCTGCAAAGGATGAAATGCGTATGGAAGAGTAAGTTGGAAGAAAGTCGGACTTTGATGGAGGAACAGCTTGTTGGGGTGTCTGAAATAATGGAGAAAATATCGGAGGATGTGAAGACAATTAATCCTGAGTCGGTAGTGAATGTGGAGAACATAAACGGAATGTTTGAAAGAGCAGGAATCAGGGTGAGGGACATAGATGTTTCAGAGGACGGCACAGGACGGTATAAGGTTGTAATTACCCTTAGAAGTGTTTTGTGGAAGGATAGGTCAGGGGGTGAAATCATAAGCATTATGCGTGAGCTTTACGGATGCGAAATTTCGGTGAAGGACACTCTCTTTGATGAGGGAAGATTTGTGAAGGTTGAGTTTATGGAAACCGAAAAATTCAGAGTTGAAACGGATTTTGCGTGCAAATCAATGTCGGATTGTAATGGAGATAATTACAGATTTTCTCATATAGGAGGCGGGAAATATGTTGTTGCCCTCAGTGACGGAATGGGGACGGGAAGCCGTGCCTCACGGGAAAGTCAGGCGATGCTTGAACTGCTTGACAGCTTTCTCAGGGCGGGTTTTGACAGCCGTATGGCGGTTAAGTTTATTAATTCGGTTATGCTGTTGAAGTCGGAAGAAGCCAGCTTTGTGACCTTTGATATATGTATAATTGATTTGTATACAGGAGTGGCAGAGTTTATAAAAACAGGTGCCGAACCAAGTTTTGTTATGCGTGGCAGCCGTGTTGACACAGTTCGGGCGGGCTCGCTTCCTGTGGGGATTATTGCTGATATGGAGGCAAAGATTTCAAAAAGAAAGGTTGAGGACGGAACTGTGATTGTTATGATGTCGGACGGACTTGAAATACGGGAAAGCGGAAATCTTTTGTGGATTGGAGACTTTATCAAAGAAACCGGATGTGACATAAGAGAAAATAACCTTGCGGAGCGGATTCTCAGGGCGGCGATAGAAAAAAATGACGGAACGGTAAAAGATGATATGACGGTTTTGGCGGTAAGGCTGAAGAATGCAGGATAGAAAAAAATTTCAGGTTGTTAATACTTTTTGACTTGAATCTTGTTGAAGGATGTGCTAAGATAGAAAAAACTGAAAGAAGATGAATTGATGTTGTTGAATGGAAGATGGGTCAGAATAAGTACATTGAACAGATGAAGAAGATGAAAGCACAAATGTGCATTGCATTTTATTCCCGAAAGAAAAAGGAAAAAAAGATGAAGAAAAAGATTGATGAAATTTGTATAACTGCCGTTTCTGTTGCTTTTATTGTTATTTGTTCATGGTTGACCGTGCCGGGAGGCGTGCCCTATACCATGCAATCCTTTGCGGTGTTTACCGTTGCGGCGCTTTGGGGCGGAAGATGCGGATTTTTTGCGGTTCTTACATATATATTGTTGGGGGCTGTGGGTATTCCTGTTTTTTCGGGAATGCGAGGGGGCTTTGGCGTTTTGTTTGGCGAAACAGGCGGATATTTGTTTGGCTTTCTTGCAGGCGCTTTGGTTTGCGGTTATATTTGCCAAAAGAAAAAAAGCATTGCCGCCATGGTTGGAGCAATGCTTTTGTGCCTGAGTTTATGCTATATTTTCGGGTGCCTTTGGGTTTATGCACTCTTTTTGAAAAAACATGAAGCTCAAAGTTTTTTTGTAATAATCGGCAGATTTGTTTTGCCTTTTTTGATTCCTGATTTGATAAAACTGATTCTTTCGGTTGGCGTTGTTAGAACGCTTGAAAGAAGAAAGGTGTTTAAGTTCAGGAAATATTGAAAAATTTCACAGCATTTTCGCGGGTTATGCGGATTACTTCATCAACGGGTAATTCCTTGACTTCCGCGATTTTTTCTGCAACACGGTAAACAAGACTGCTGTCGTTTCGCTGACCACGGAAAGGCTCGGGTGCCATATAAGGACAGTCGGTTTCGATGAACAGATGGTCAATTGGGATTACCTTCAGGGCTTCAATGGCACGACGGGCGTTTTTGAAGGTCACAACTCCCGTGAATGAAATGTATAGCCCCATTTTAACGAGTTCCTTTGCTGTTTCGGCACTTCCGGAAAAACAATGAACCACGGCTTTGGAGATGTTCTTTTCTTTCAGTATTGAAAGGCATTCCCCTTTTGAATCACGGTCGTGAATGACAATGGGCATATCAAGTTCCTTTGCAAGGTCAAGCTGTGCTCTCAGCCAGAATTTCTGAGCTTCGGGGTCTGCATCGTCATAGTGATAATCCAAGCCAATTTCACCTATGGCAACAACCTTGGGATGTTTTGAAAGTTCACGGAGTGTGTCAATATCCTGCGCGGTCATTGAAAGAACATCACTGGGATGAACCCCAACCGTTGCATATATGAAGTCATATTTTTCTGCCAGTGCAATGGCGGTGCGGGAGGATTCAATGTCAAATGCAATGTTGTTTACCAAACCCACATTTGAACTGAGGATTTTTTTGACAACTTCATCACGGTCGCTGTCAAACATCCGGTCATTGAGATGTGCATGGGTGTCGTATAATGGATTCATTTTTTTATTTTACCTTCTTTACAAAAGTTTCGATTCGTTCAAGTGCGGCATTGATGCTTTCAAGAGAATAAGCGTAGGAACAACGGACGTGACCTTCGCCGCAGGCTCCAAATGCTGTGCCGGGAATAACGGCAACCTTCATATCATATAGGAGCTTTTCGCAGAAGTCGTTTGAGGAAAGTCCTGTGGATTTGATTGAAGGAAAGGCATAGAAAGCACCTTCGGGTTCAAAACAGTCAAGCCCCATAGAGTTGAATCCCGAAACGATGATTTTTCTGCGGTCGTCATATTCGTTGCGCATAACTTCAATATCGTCATCGCCCCGACGGAGAGCCTCAATTGCGGCATACTGTGCCACAGTTGGAGCCGACATAATGGCATATTGGTGAACCTTGGTCATCTGACCAATGATGTCGGGGTGACCGCAGGCAAAGCCGAGACGCCAGCCCGTCATGGCATAGGTCTTGGAAAAACCGCTGATAACAACCGTGCGCTCATACATTCCGTCAAGTTGTGCAATGGAAATGTGTTTTCTTCCATAGGTCAGTTCTGCGTAGATTTCATCGCTGAGAATCATAATATTGTGCTGACGGATTACCTCGGCAATTTTGTTGAGGTCTTCCTGGGTCATAATTCCGCCGGTTGGGTTGTTTGGATACGGAAGAACCAGAACCTTTGTTTTTGGAGTGATTGCCTTTTCCAAATCCTCAGCGGTGAGTTTGAAGTTGTTTTCTGCCGTTGTGAGGATGGGAACGGGTATTCCCCCGCAAAGCTGAGTGATTGGTCTGTAACACACAAAGCTGGGTTCGGGAATGAGGACTTCGTCTCCCGGTTCAATTACCGTACGGAGAAAGAGGTCAATACCTTCGCTTCCGCCAACAGTAACAATTGTTTGTGTCATTGCGTCATATGTAAGGTCGAATCTGCGCTTCATATAGGTGGAAATTTCACGGCGCAATTCGGGAAGACCTTTGTTGGGAGTATAGTGGGTGTGACCTTTTTCAAGTGAATAAACACCTTCGTCACGAATATGCCAGGGAGTCACAAAGTCGGGTTCGCCAACGCCCAGCGAAATTACGTCATCCATCTCTGCGGCGATGTCAAAAAACCTTCTTATGCCTGATGGCGGAATGTTTTTGACGGTGTTGTTCAAAAAGTTTTGGGGGTTGAAACTCATAAGGAAATAACCTCCCTGTCGTCCTCAGGTTTTGCGGCATAAACCACGCCGTCGCTCTTATAGCGTTTCAGCACAAAGTGAGTTGAAGTGTCAAGGATTGATTCCATGGGCGCCAGACGCTCGGAAACAAACATGGCAATTTCCTGAATGTTTGCCGCTTCAACAATTACGCCAAAATCATAATGACCGCTCATAAGGTTTAGGGACTTAACTTCGGGATATTGATATATTCTTTCTGCAAGACGGTCAAAACCACGATTGCGCTGAGGTGCAACCTGAATTTCAATGTATGCGGTAACTGTTTCGCTTCCCTGAATTTTATCCCAGTTTACAATTGCACCGTAACCGAGGATTGTTTTGCTTGCCTCAAGGGCATCAATGGCGGCGGCTACCTCATCAACGGTCATCTCGGTCATTGTGGCAAGTTGCTCCAATGAGAGTTTGCAATTTTTGTGTAAAAGTTCAGCAATTTTCTTTTCGTTTTTAGCTGTGTTCATAGTAGTAGCCTCCAAAGTATATATTTATACTAAAGTATACCATTTTTTTGAAGTATAGTCAATTGAAACAAAAAAATTCATTGCTTGAATTAATTATTGTGACAAACTTTGTCAAAAAAGACTTGATTTTTTAAAGCAAATGGTGTATACTGTAAAAAGTTTTGTAATGAAATTGTAACACAAATGTAACAAAACGTTTAAACCGACTTAAAAGATATAAGCAATAATAAGGACAGAGGTGATTTTTTGAGTTCGAACAAAGAGGCAGAAGTACAGATTTGTGCTACGAATCCGAGTGAGATTCCCGAAAATAAAAAAGATGTTAAAACCACAGTTTGCAAGGTGGTTGAGGCTGTAAAAAAATTTGTGAAAGAAAGAAAAGTTTCTTTTGGGTTTTTAAAAGAGCCTGCATATAAAAATGATGTGAAAAATTTATGGGATGAATTCCGTGATATAATAGTAAAAGGCGCAACCACGGCAGCTGTCGCTGTTACCGTTTGTGTTGTTGTTAATCAGTTTGGCTGGAATCTTGGTTATGAAGTTTATGTTGACGGTGAAAATATTGGTTTGGTGACGGATAAAACCGTTGTTTTTGAAGCAATTGATGCTGCTGAATCGGAAGTGAAGGCTCATCTGGGTGAAGATGAAGAATACGAAAAGGAACCTGTTTTTGTCAGCCGTATTGTTTCTGATTATGATGTTGCATCAAAGGCGAAACTGACCGATGCTTTGCTTTCCAATGTGGATGCTCTTGTCGATGGTTATGTGGTGTATATTGACGGCAAGGCTGTTTTTGGCGTGGAAAGTGATGTGATTGCCGAGGATGTTTTGCTTCAGTATAAGAAAAATGCTTCAGGCGACGTTTCGGATGATGTGACCGTTGGTTTTTGTGAAAAAATTGAAATAAAAAAAGAATATATGGAAGTTGGTATGCTGAAAAGTCCTGAAAGTGCTCTGGCGATTGTTTCGGGAACCGCCAAAAGAATGGCTACATATACTGTTCGGGAGGCAGACACAGTTTCGGGAATTGCCGGAAAATTCGGCACAAGTGTTGAGCAGATACTTGCCCTCAATAAAAACATTTCCGCCGGAATCAAGGTTGGAATGGAGCTTCAAATTGAAGAGGATGTTCCTGTTTTGACCATAAAGCATACTCAAACTGTTTCAAGAACCGAGCCTGTTCCTTTTGTTGTTGAGAAGATTGAAGATGATTCTCTTTATGAAGGAAGAACGGTTGTTGAACAGGAGGGAAAACCGGGAACAAGTCAGGTTATGGCAAGGGTGACAACGGTTGACGGCATTGAGATTGACAAAAAGATTCTTTCAAGCCGGACTTTGACACAACCTGTGGTTCAGATTGAAAAAATCGGAACAAAAGAACGTCCTGCAACAACGGGGTCGGGAACTTTTTCCAATCCCACAGCAGGGAATTTGTCATCACGATATGGAACGAGATGGGACAGAAGCCACGATGGAATAGATATATGCGGTGCTTTGAATACAGCGATAAATGCGGCGGATGGCGGGATTGTTACCTATGCCGGATGGATGGACGGTTATGGAAACTATGTTATTATCGACCATGAAAACGGCTATCAGACCGCTTATGCCCATTGTAATTCAATTGATGTGGCAGTTGGCGACCGTGTGACCAAGGGCGAGGAAATTGCCAAAATGGGAAGCACAGGACGCAGTACGGGAGTACATCTTCATTTTGAAGTTAAAAAGGACGGAGAGTTTGTTAATCCTCTTGAATATGTTGGCTATTAATGAGATTATTGACACAGAAGGTTTTTAATACGGAGGTGCGAAATGGAAAAAAAGGTATTGGTTGTTGATGATGAAAGACCGATTGTTGAAATATTGAAAATAAACCTTCAAAAGGAAGGATATGTGGTTTTTGAAGCCTTTGACGGCGAGGAAGCTGTCAACAAGGCTATGATGATTGGACCGGATTTGATACTGCTTGACGTTATGCTGCCCAAGCTCGACGGATTTTCGGTATGCAAGAAGATTCGTGAAAAGTCGTCTGTTCCAATTCTGATGCTGACGGCACGTGAGGAGGAAGTTGATAAGGTTCTTGGACTGGAGCTTGGTGCTGATGACTACATCACAAAGCCTTTCAGCATTCGTGAGCTTATGGCACGTGTAAAGGCAAATATGCGACGCACAGAGGCTGCAGCAGAAAGCGAAAAACGTGCAAAAGAAAGCGAACAGCTTGAAATTGGCAACTTTTTCCTTGATTATAACCGTTATGAGCTTTACAAAAACGGTCAGCTCATTGATTTGACAATCAGAGAGTTTGATTTGATAAAGTTTCTGGCAAGCCAGCCCAACAAGGTATTTTCACGTCAGAGTCTTCTGGAAAGTGTCTGGGACTATGAATATTATGGCGATGTGCGAACTGTTGATGTTACGGTGCGCCGTTTGCGTGAAAAGGTTGAGGATGATCCGTCAGAGCCAAAGATTATTATGACCAAGCGCGGTGTTGGTTATTATTTTCAGCCCTGATGCTGAAGGTTACGGTTGTTGCTGTGGGGAAAATCAAGGAAAAGTTTTTCTCTGCGGCTATTGACGAATATGCAAAGCGTCTTTCGACATATTGCAAATTTGAAATTGTTGAGGTGAAAGACGAGAAAACACCTGAAAATCCAACCGAGGTTGAAAAAAATGCTGTGCTTGACCGTGAGGCGGAGCGGATTTTTCAGAAAATTCCCAAAGGCGCAAAGGTGATAACCTTGTGTGTTGAAGGGCGGCAGATGTCTTCGGAAAGATTCGGGAAAATGATGGCTGATTATTCTGCAAGGGGAACAAGCCACATTGTTTTTGTGATTGGTGGCTCCATGGGGCTTTCGGAAAAGATAAAAGAACTTTCGGATGTTCGGCTGAGCTTTTCGGAAATGACCTTTCCACATATGCTGATGCGTGTTGTTCTTGCGGAACAGGTTT
>JAZRMZ010000072.1:0-5218 GCA_045647905.1 Clostridia bacterium | reverse complement strand
TGTGACGTTCCTGCTTGTTTTCCATAAGAACTTCATGTATTTGCAGCGCCAAAGCCTTATTTATCTTCAAAAGACGCTCTGTTATGTCTTTATGTACGGTTGATTTTGAGATTCCGAACTTTTTTGCAGCCTCCCTGACCGTACATTTTGTCTCGATTATGTAATTTGCAAGCTCAACAGTACGTTCTTCTATAACACTTGAATGCATTAAACCACTCCCATATATTGTTCTGTTCACAATATATGAGCAATCGGTGCGTTTTATTAATTAATATTTCTGAATGTTCCTGCAACAAAAATTTCCTTTTCATCATTTTGCATATGCACATAAAATCCGTCATCAAGTTTTTGTATGCATATATTTAATTTATCACCAAGAAAAGCCGGTTTTTTATAAAGAATATTTATGTCATTGAAGTAAAAATCAAACGGCAAGGCATCCATAAGCAGCTCCGCACTTTTCTGGTTGTTCATATGAAGGTTTGTGTCAATTTCCTTGTTTGAAACAACAACAGAACGCCAGATGTTTTCACAATCTGATAAATCAACCTTTCTGAATTTAAAAAAATCATCATCAAATTCAGCAACTTCATATGCGTCAATCATTTCCTTTGGTATTTTGACAGGCCGATGTTTTTCGGTGTTAAACAAAAACCAGCAGGCGACGGATTTTCCAACCCTTTTGCCGTTTTGTTCAATGATGCAACATCTTTCAGATGTAACCCCGTTACTTGGCGTCACGGCGGTAAAAATTTCAATTTGAGCATCAGGTTTTACCTCTGACTCAAAATGTAAATTAATTCCCTGAAGCAACCATGCACGCTTCATATCTCTCAATGTGTGTATATCATATCCGTAATGTGCTGATGCGCGGGTGGAAACATCCTGAATCATATCAAGAACACTTGAAGTCTTTATATGGTCATAATCCTTATAATCCCCGTAACGGGTAATGTATTTTAAACTAAACATACTTAACGCAACAACCCCATTTTATATTAATAGATTTTCAAGTAATTCGTATCCATCATTATTCACCTTAACAACTTTTACATTCAAAGCCTTTTCAACATCCCGAACCGTTATGTCATCAAGAAAAATATCCTCTTCATGTTTAAGCATTGAAACGGGTATCAATAAATATTCACCAATTTCTTTGCCTTTTAACTGCTCAATTATATCGCCACCGGTAACAAGACCGCTGACTGTTATATTCTCGCCGAAAAACGTATTTTTCACCTTTTCGACCCTTATTTTATCCGACTCAAGTCTTCCTGTAAGTTCCTTTATAAAGTCATATGCAAGAAATCCTGTCACCAACGTTTTTTTGGATTTAACATTCAGATTTTCAGCATATTCCAATGCATCATCAAATTCCCATTTGAGCGATGCACAAAGCCCCACACCATTTTCAATCTGAGGAAAACCGTCATACTCAGATTCGTCGGGAATTGCCGCCTCTGCCATTATATAAAATTCATCCGAGAGGTAAACAAAGTTGATTCCTCGTTCCTCCTTGAACTTTTTTTGCCATTCTGAAACCTGCTCAATCACTTTTTTTGAGCTTTCCTTATCAAACGGCATCAAATCTGTCAATCCCTTTCGGTGAGCAGAAATTCCAACGGGAACAATGGAAAGACTTTCAACGGATTCACCCAGGGAATATATATCACTTATTGTTCTTTCAAGCTCCGCATCATCATTATATCCCCGACACAGCACAATCTGACAGTTTATAAGCATACCGCTGCCTGAAAAACGCTTCATTTGATCCATTATTTTACCCGCAAAACGGTTGTTCAGCAGTTTGCACCTGAGTTCTGGATTTGTTGTATGAACCGAGACGTTGATTCTTGGAATGGAATATTCAACAATTCTGTCCAGGTCATCATCGGACATATTGGTGAGCGTAACATAGTTCCCCTGCAAAAAGGAAAGTCTGTAATCATCATCCTTGAAATAACAGCTTTCACGCATATTTTCGGGGAGCTGGTCAATAAAACAAAAAATACATTTGTTTCTGCATGAACGAGGTTCATCAATAAGCAACGTTTCAAACTCAATTCCAAGAGGCTCATAATCCTCATTGAATATCCTGACAGAACCTTCACTCAATTCAATGTCCAACTCCTCATTGGCTGAAAGGAACATATAGTCAAGATAGTCATTAACTTCTTTACCGTTTATTTTTAAAATTGTGTCACCTGTCTTTATACCGTTTTTATCGGCAATTGAACCCTTTGACACTTTACTGATTCTTGCTGACATTTACGCCTGCTCCTGTCTTTCAAAAACAATTTTATAGCCTTCGCCTGTTGCCAGAGAACGATTCACTCTGGAAATGGTTGCACTTGATGCACCGGTGCTTTCAGCAATCTCATTAAAAGTATTCCCGGCTTTAAGCATTTTTGCAACGGTTGCCCTTTGTGCGATTGCATAAATTTCTTTTATTGTGCAAATATCCTCAAAATATGCTTTACATTCTTCAACATTTTCAAGCAACAAAATGGATTTAAAAAGATATTCCACATCTTTTTCAGAAATAAGGTTCATAAACGTTCACATCCTATCTTTTGAAGCCCTTCAAAAAGGCTTTTGTTCGTTCCTGTGAAGGATTATCAATAATCTGTTCGGCAGGACCTTCTTCTATGATATAACCGTCTGCCATAAAAATCACACGGTCGGCAACATTTTTTGCAAACTCAATTTCGTGAGTAACAATTACCATTGTCATTTTCTGTGCCGCAAGATTTCTTATGACCTTGAGGATTTCACCCGTCAATTCAGGGTCCAGCGCAGATGTAGGTTCATCAAAAAGGATTGCCCTCGGATTCAACGCAAGTGCTCTTGCTATTGCAACTCTTTGCTGCTGACCACCCGATAACTGATAGGGATAAGCATCAACTTTTTCTGACAATCCAACGGATTCCAGCAATGAAAGTGCATTGTTTTTTGCATCCTCCTTGCCTTTTCTGTTCACAAGGGTCGGGGCAAGTATTATGTTATCAAGAACCGACTTGTGCGGAAAAAGATTAAAGTTTTGAAAAACCATACCGAGTTTTTGATATGATTCCTTTGTTTCCTGCGGTTTTTTGTAAACTCCGTTCTCGACAACGGTATTTCCGTCAATGGCAATTGTTCCGCCGTCTATTGTTTCAAGATGAATCAATGAACGCAAAAAGGTACTTTTTCCCGAACCGGAAGGGCCGATAATGGCAACAACTTCTCCTTCTTTAACTTCCATACTGACATCTTTCAGAACTTCAAGTTTTCCAAAGCTTTTTATAATATTTTTTGCAGAAATAATTGACATATCAACACCTCCTTAGTTTTTGTAATAATTCAGCTTCTTTTCTATGTAACCAAAAAGAATGGTGAGTACACCACAGAACGCAAGATAGAATACCGCAGTATAGAACAAAGGCCAGAGCAATCCATCGGATTTTATATACTGCTGAGCACTCCAGATTATTTCATACACCATAATAATTCTTGCCAAAGAAGTATCTTTTACCAAAGTAATAATTTCATTACTCATTGGAGGAATAATTCTTTTAAATACCTGAGGTAAAACAATTTTGAAAAAAACCTGTATCTTTGACAGACCAAGAACCTGTCCCGCTTCATACTGACCTTTTGGGATACTCTCGATTCCGCCACGGTATATCTCTGAAAAATAGCAGGCATAATTTATAGCAAAAGCAATCATAACGGCAACAAATCTGTCAAAACATTCCCAATTTGAGAGAAATAAGTCCAATGAAGATGTGCTTCCTGCGGCAACACGTTTAACCGCCGCTGCACCAATTAATCCCGGACCATAGTAAATTACAATTAACTGAAGCATCAAAGGTGTCCCGCGGATTATCCAGATAAATATTTTGGTAATCCACTTTATGAATCCGATTTTGCTCATTGATGCAAAACTTATAATCAAACCAAGGGGTAATGCAAACAAAAGTGTTAACCCAAATATTTCAAGAGTTGTGGCAAAACCGTCCAAAAGGCTTTTAGTTACAGGGATAAGATATTCAACCATTATGTTTTCCCTTTCCGTTTAAAACATTATTTTCTGTCAATATATTTAAACCGGGATTGCATAAACGCAATCCCGGTTTTTAAATTCAGGATTATAATCAATTAAAATGCAAGTGTAAGTGAATATTTTTCTGCAAGAGCCTCAAGTGTTCCGTCAGCCTTGAGTTCAGTCATAATATCATTAACCTTTGCTGTCATATCAGAATCTTTTCTGAATGCAATACCGTATTCTTCAGTAGTGAGTTCAACACCCGATGCAAGGCTTTCATAGCTTGTTCCTTTACCGGTCATAGCGTTTGCCATTGTGATGTCGATAACACAAGCATCAACACTTCCGCTCATTACTTCAAGAAGAGCGTCTGTCTGTGCTGCAACTGCAACATATTTTTCATCAAGAGCATTATCCTTAATTGCGGCTTCACCTGCTGAACCTGCTTCTGCAGCAAATGAAAGACCTTTCAGAGATTCAACATCTTTGTAGTCAGCAACTTTAGCTTCGTTCATAACAACAATCTGAGCATTTTTTACATAAGCGTTTGATACAGATGCATTCTTTTTTGCCTCATCTGTAATAGTCATACCGTTCCAGATGCAGTCGATGCTCTTTGATTCAAGTTCAAGGAATTTGTTATCCCAGTCGATAACAACAAATTCGGGTTCAACGCCAAGCTTTTCGCAAACAGCTTTTGCAAATTCGGTATCAAAGCCTGTGAGTTCACCGTTTTCTTCATAGTTCATGGGTTCATAAATAGTATAACCGATAACCATTTTTCCGTTTTTGGTAATTTCTTCAGCATCACTTGCTTTTTCGGTTGTTGCATCTGCAGCATTTTCCTGTACTGCATTTTCTTCAACAGGTGCTTTTTCGGATCCGCAAGCTGTTGCGAGAGCAACAATCATTGCAACTGCCATAAGGATTGATAAAATTTTTGTAAACTTTTTCATTTTTACATTCTCCTTTGTGTTTTATAAATATTTTAATAATTTTTTTATTGATTAAAAGGTAATGATTGATTCATCTTCATACTCATCATTGCTTTTCTTATTAATACAATTATAAAGCAATGCAACAACAGCTACCAATACAGCAAGTTTCAATAACGTCTTCATTCTTTATTCTCCTTTGATGTATATTCACTTTAATAGTTTAGCACACTAAATTAATGAAGTCAATAGTTTT
>JAZRMZ010000071.1:0-2083 GCA_045647905.1 Clostridia bacterium | reverse complement strand
CAATACATATTTCATTATCACACCTCTTTCCTTATCACTTTGATAATTATATCATATATGAAATACAAAATAAAGAGGGTTTTATCTCTTCATTTGCCTTGTGCTATTCATCTTACAACAAACTTAAGCTACAAGTTATTGCATTAAGTCAGGAATAACTGTTGACTTTCGCTATATTATCATATAGAATGTAGTTGAGGTGATAAATATGATTACAGGATTTTTTATGAAAACTCTTGCATTGGCTATTTCTTTATTTATCTTTATGCCTTTCGGTTCTACGCCTGAGGCTATTGAAAAAACCGATGCAGAAAACTGTCAGCTTTCAGCAACAATCTTATCTGATCTTCATATGGAAGGCAACAACACTCAGCGTCACAAGCGCGTAGGCGGTGTTTTGCACGCAGCCAAACAGGCAGATAACGACCTTCTGCTTCTTCTTGGTGACAACACAATGAACGGTCAGGTAGTAGAAACACTTTTAGCTTATGGCCTTGTTGACCGCTTCTTTGACAGCGATGCTGTTATGGTAGCTCCCGGCAACCACGACATGGATACAAGCGAAAACACCAACGGAACTTTTGAAACACTGCAGAAGCGTTATGTTACAATGCGCAATGGCTTTTTCGGTGACAGTGGCGACAAGGTATATTATAGCCGCGAAGAAAAGGGTTATAAGTTTATAGTGCTTGGCGGTGAGGGCCGTACAGAAGACGACGGCAAGCAGATTCTTTCTGACGAACAGCTCAACTGGCTTGAAAGCGAGCTTGCACAGGCTAAAGAAAGCGGAAAGCCCTGCTTTATAATCAACCACTATCTTGTCTATGCACGTAACGGCGGACGCTCATATGCAAATTTCAACATCGCTGACCAGAATGACCGTCTGACTGAAATTCTTGAGACAAGCGGTGTGCGCACCTTCTATTTCTGTGGTCATTCACATTACGGCGTAAGCGACGACTCCGTGCAGACCACAAACAACGTTACATACATCAACCTTCCTGCTACGGGTAACCCGGGCAACTACTACCCTGCAAATGAAGAGTGCGGAAAAGACGGCATCGGTATGCAGATGGAAGTATATGAAGACAGGGTTGTTCTTCGCTTCCGCAATTATCTGACAGGTGAATGGTTAGAGGGCTATGACAATTATGTATTTGAGCTTGACTGATAAATCTTTAACTCATTAATACCAAAAAACGGTACCTTTGCGGTACCGTTTTTTTGTGTTTACAGCTCAAAATAGCAACAACTAGATAAATTGGAATTTGTTTAACTATTAAATGGGCATTCGGATTGAATACACTGATTATTCAAGTGTGACCGAGAACAGATTATGTTGGGTATTTCCATCTTTACATTCAATCTGTCTTCGGTGAATTTAACTGCTTCAATAATTGCAAGATATGAATCTCGTTTACAGCAACGAGGACCACCGTTTTTACCAATGGCATTCAAGGTTCTTGCTGTCATTTGATTGGAAAGCCCCCAAGCTTCTTTTGCAAGAGGCGTTGATTTTAATGCAATGGAAATATACATTCCTGCACTGATACCTGCACCGCAGGCACCCCAAAATCCGCAAGCGCCACCCGGAACTTGCTTTCCTCTCTTTTGCATTTCATACAGTGCGGTTTTCAAATCTATATTTCCGCCTGCATTTTTATAAGCAGTTAAAAGTGCCGAACCAACCATTATGTGATGTTCGGGACCATGCATGTGGCAAGATGGCATTGACATCATTTCTTCCAAAATTTCAATAGGATTTTTAGATGTACTGTTAAAGCTTATCGAAATGATTTCATCCATTCCGCTTGTATGACACTCATCGCAAACAAAATGACCTTTTACACATCTTGTTTTGCTATTTTGCTTTTTGTGGCAAAGTTCGCACTCCATTACTTCATCGGTATCCAGATATTCTAACGCTGCCTTACAGATTAAGCATTCTTCATTCATTTATATTACCTCGCCAAATTCTTATTTGTTGAGATGATTATATCACACATAATATAAAATTACAATCGTGTGTGGGTGTCCCGCCCAAACTTCTTCGCTATTACTTCTTACTTATTACGAGCTTGCG
>JAZRMZ010000070.1:0-14039 GCA_045647905.1 Clostridia bacterium | reverse complement strand
CTTTGGTGATAGAGTATGGATTACAGAAATAATCATAAGATATTGATTGATGAGGAGTCTTTGAATAAGAGAGTTGAAGAAATTGCTGATGAAATCAACAGGAAGTATGAAGGACAGACCTTGATAGTTGTGGGTGTTCTCAAAGGTTCCTTTATGTTTATGAGTGATTTGCTGAAAAAAATAACCGTTGATACGGAAGTGTATTTCCTGAAGGCATCCAGCTACGGTTCGGGAACGGAAAGCTCCGGCGTGGTTAAAATCACAAAAGATATTGATACTGACATTGAAGGAAAGAATGTTTTGCTGGTTGAGGACATTATTGACAGCGGATTCACAATGAAGGAAGTTTTGAAAATGCTTGGAGAACGCAAGCCTGCCATGCTTGAGCTTTGTTCGTGTTTGAGCAAGCCTGACCGCAGAGTGTGCGAAGTTAAAATTGATTATCTGGGCTTTGAAATTCCCGATAAATTTGTTATCGGCTATGGTCTTGACTATGCCGAAAAATACAGGAATCTACCCTATGTGGGTTACATAGAACAATAAAAAACGGAGGATAAGAAAATGAGTAACGAAATTAGAACAAGATTTGCACCAAGCCCCACGGGTTATATGCATATAGGCAACCTGAGAACAGCCCTTTATGCGTATCTTCTCACAAAGTCAAAGGGCGGAAAATTTATTTTGAGAATTGAGGATACCGACCAGGAAAGATATGTTGAGGGTGCGGTTGACGTTATTTACAGAACAATGGCAGACACAGGGCTTTTTCATGATGAAGGCCCCGATAAGGATGGCGGTTACGGCCCTTATATTCAGAGTGAAAGACGGGGAATATACAAGGAATATGCCGAAAAACTTGTTGAAACAGGACATGCGTATTACTGCTTCTGTGACAAAGACAGACTTGAAGAATTGCGTCAGCAGCAGACGGTTATGAAGGTTCCCACCAAGTATGACGGTCTTTGCAGCAAGCTCTCAAAGGAAGAAATTGACGAAAAGCTGAAGGCTGGCGTACCTTATGTAATCCGTCAGAAAATGCCCAAGTACGGCAAAACATCATTTCAGGACGAGGTTTTTGGTGAGATTTCCGTTGAGAACGCAATTCTTGATGACAACGTTCTTCTCAAGGCGGACGGTCTTCCCACATATAACTTTGCCAACGTTATTGATGACCATCTGATGCAGATTACCCATATTATCCGAGGCAGCGAATATTTGTCATCAACACCCAAGTATAATCTTCTTTATGAAGCTTTTGGCTGGGAAATTCCCAAGTATATTCATGTTTCACCTGTTATGAAGGATGCAAACAACAAGCTTTCAAAACGTCACGGTGATGCATCTTATGAAGACTTTATTGCAAAGGGTTACCTCAAAGAGGCAATTGTGAACTATATTGCACTTCTTGGCTGGGCACCCGGTGATGAAAGAGAAAAGTTCACAATGGATGAACTGATTGAGGCATTTGATGTAAAGGGTATAAGCAAGTCGCCTGCAATTTTTGATGAAAAGAAACTGGCTTGGCTCAACGGCGAGTATATCAGAGAGCTTTCGCCTGAAAAGTTCCATGAAATGGCACTTCCGTATTATGAGGGGGTTATAACAAATCCTGCAATTAATTTGAAGGACGTTTCTGAACTGCTCCAGCCCAGATGTGAGAAACTTTCGGATATTCCCGAACAGGTTGACTTTTTTGACAAGCTCCCCGAATATGAAAATGAGCTTTATACTCACAAAAAAATGAAGACAGACCCCGAAAATTCACTTGAAGCACTCAATGAGGTTCTTCCCGTTCTTGAAGGTATTGCTGACTGGACAAAGGAAAATATTCACGATTCATTGATTGCTCTTGTTGAAAAACTTGAATTGAAGAACGGCAGAATTCTGTGGCCTGTTCGTGTTGCTGTTTCGGGAAAAGCATTCACTCCCGGCGGTGGTGTTGAGCTTGCGTATATACTGGGCAAGGATGAAACTGTTGCACGTATTAAAAAAGGTATAGAACAACTTTCAAAATAAAAGGACTGGTAAAAATGGATATAACAACAAAATTTTCAGACAAGGTGAAACACCTTGAGGCTTCAGCGATCCGTGAAATTTTCAAGCTCCTTGCAAAGCCCGGAATAATCAGCTTTGCAGGCGGTGCACCCGACCCCAATTTGTTTCCCAAGGCAGAATTTGCCGAAATTGCAAAGGAAATTCTTGAAACTCAGGGAAATGTGGCACTGCAGTACGGCGTGACAGAAGGATATGCACCTCTCAGGGACTGGACCCGAACAAGACTGGTAAATCAGGGTGTTATCACCGAAAATGATGATTTGATTATTGTGAGCGGCGGTCAGCAGGGCATTGACCTTGCAACCAAATCTCTCATAAACCCCGGCGATGGAGTTATATGTGAAGAACCCAGCTTTATTGGCGGATTGAACTGCTTCCGTTCATTCAATGCGGAATTATACGGTGTTCCCGTTCAGTCGGACGGAATTGACACCGAAAAACTTGAGGAGACCCTCAAAGCTCATCCCAATGTGAAACTCCTTTACACAATTGCAACTTTCCAGAACCCATCGGGAATCACAGTTTCTCTTGAAAAGAGAAAGAAGATTCTGGAACTTGCGGAGAAGTATGATTTTCTGATTTATGAGGATAATCCCTACGGTGAGCTGAGATTCAGCGGTGAGGAAGTTCCCACCTTCAAGTCACTGGACAAAAACGGCAGAGTGATTTATTTTGGCTCATTCTCAAAGATTCTTGCGCCCGGCATGCGTCTCGGATTCACATCAGCACCGGCACCGCTCCTTGAAAGAATGATAATCTGCAAGCAAACCGAGGATGTTCACACAAATGTTCTTTCGCAGATGATTGCTTATGAATTTGTTACACGCCATTCCATTGATGAACACATTGCAAAACTTCGCAGTGCATACGGCAAAAAGTGCAAGCTGATGATGGATTGCATGGACAAGTATTTCCCCGCATCGGTGAAGCATACCTGTCCCGAAGGCGGTTTGTTCCTTTATTGCACCATGCCCGATGGTTATGACAGCAAGGAACTTATGAAGCTGGCTCTTGAAAAGAATGTTGCTTTTGTTCCCGGCACATCATGCATGATTGACGATAAGGCAACTTACAGCACATTCAGAATGAATTATTCAACAGCCTCGGAAGAGGATATTGAAATAGGTGTCAAGGCTTTGGGTGAAGTTCTGCATCAATATATGGGAGAGTAAAGTCTGAAAAAATCTTGCCCATCTCACCACTTTTGGCACGGGGCAGTGCACGAAAGTCAATGTAGAAACACAAGGTGTTTCCACTAAACAGCAAAAACTTCTCAGTTTTTGCAATCCTACGTTAAAAACAATTCGCAGGATTGTTTTCTTAACACTCCGGCAGCACCGCGTGCTGTAAAGCGGCAATCTGAACAATTTTTTTCAGACTGGTGTTTTCTGTTTTGAAAGGAATGATTATAAATATGGAAAATATAACAGAACCAAAAAAGAGAATTCTCAGCGGAATTCAGCCGTCAGGAGCGCTCACTCTCGGCAACTATGTTGGGGCACTCCGGAACTGGGTTCAGCTTCAGAAAGAAGATATTTATGAATGTTATTATATGATTGCTGACCTTCATGCAATCACCGTGAGACAGGAGCCTGCGGCACTTAGAAAGAACTGTCTGGACTTGCTGGCGATTTTCATTGCCTGCGGTCTTGACCCCGAAAAAGAACCAATCTTTTTCCAGTCCCATGTTCCTGCACACACTCAGCTTGGCTGGGTTCTTGACTGCAATACCTATATGGGTGAACTTTCAAGAATGACCCAGTTCAAGGACAAGAGCAAAAAGCATGAAAACAACATCAACGCCGGACTTTTTACATATCCGTCGCTGATGGCGGCAGATATTCTGCTTTATCAGGCTGACCTTGTTCCTGTGGGTAAAGACCAGACACAGCACCTTGAGCTTGCAAGGGATCTGGCAAACAGATTCAACAATGCGTACAGCGACACCTTTAAAATTCCTGAAGGTTATATCCCAAAGGTTGGTGCAAAAATTATGAGTCTTCAGGAACCCACACAAAAGATGTCAAAGTCTGACCCCAATGAGAATTCGTTTATTCTTATGCTTGACCCTCTTGACAAGGTTGTGAAGAAGATAAAGAGAGCGGTTACGGATTCGGGTTCGGAGGTTAAGCGTGGCGAAGGCAAAGAAGGTGTTGAAAACCTTATGAGCATATATTCTGCTGTAACGGGTAAAACCATGGATGATATTGAACTTGAATTTGAAGGAAAGGGCTATGGTGACTTTAAGGGTGCTGTGGCAGAAGCTGTTGCTGAAACCCTGCGTCCCATTCAGGAAAGGCACGCCGACCTTATCAAAAACAAGGATTACCTTGAGTCTGTTTATAAGCGTGGAGCCGAACAGGCAAACAGAACGGCGATGAAGACAATTTCAAAGGTTTACAGAAAAGTTGGATTTATTCAGCCGTAAACAATGGGAAGGATGATGGAAATAAATGTTTACAAACAGTAGTATATTTATTATTCTTGCAATTGTTGTTGGTTTTTTGGTTACTTTTGCATCAACTCCTTCGGTGATTGTTCTGGCAAGAAAAATAAATGCAATTGATATTCCAAAGGACGAGCGTCGTGTTCACAAAAAACCCATTCCGCTCATTGGCGGTCTTGCCATTTTTTATGGTTTTTTGGTTAGCGTTTTGTGTTTTGCAGTTATTGACAAGAGCGTTATGGCAATTTTGATGTCATCGGTGCTGATTGTCACCGTTGGCGTTATTGATGACAAGTATGATTTGAGCGCAAAACTGAAACTCGTTTTTCAGATTATTGCATCGGCAATTGTAATTTATTTTGGGGTATGTATTGAATATGTTGCAAATCCCTTTTCGCAGTGGTTTGGGCCTATGTATATCAATCTTGGTATGTGGTCGGTTCCCGTGACGATGATTTGGATTATCGGCGTTACCAATGCGGTGAATCTTATTGACGGTCTTGACGGACTGGCTGTTGGCGTTTCGTCAATTGCATCGGTTGCGCTGCTTTCGCTGACAATTATTTCGCAGAACCTTAATGCGGCAATTGTCATTGCGGCTTTGGCAGGTGCGGGCTTTGGATTTTTGCCCTATAACTTCAATCCGGCGAAAATATTTATGGGCGATACAGGTTCAACCTTTCTTGGGTTTGTTCTTGCCTGTGTGTCCATTCAGGGAATTATGAAGATGTATGCACTTATTTCTTTTGCAGTTCCCATTCTGATTCTGGGTCTTCCGATTTTTGATACGCTT
This sequence comes from Clostridia bacterium, assembly GCA_045647905.1. Lineage (GTDB taxonomy): Bacteria > Bacillota > Clostridia > Monoglobales > Monoglobaceae > SIG440. The sequence continues at coordinate 8,745 of JAZRMZ010000070.1, read as the reverse complement.
TTTGCAATAATCAGAAGATTGTTAACAGGAAAATCAATTATGTCGCCCGACAGAGGACATCTTCATCACAGACTCCTTGATATGGGCTTTTCACAAAGACAGACTGTGAAAATTTTATACACATTAACAAGTATTCTTTGCCTTACTGCTGTTGTTATGGCTCTCAAGGATGCATTCAGAGGCTTGATACTTGTTGCGGCGGTTCTTGTGCTTCTTGTTGTTACATTGATTATTATGGAACCAAAGGAAGAAGAAAAAAAGGAAGAGAAGGGAAATGCAAATGAAAAAAATTAAGGTAATGACCATCTTCGGAACACGTCCCGAAGCAATAAAAATGGCTCCGTTGGTGAAAGAACTTGAAAAAAATGAAAATATTGAATCTATTGTATGCGTAACTGCTCAGCACAGACAGATGCTTGATCAGGTGCTTGAAATTTTTGACATCAAGCCTGATTATGACCTCAATATAATGAAGGACAGACAAACTCTCATAAGCATCACAACAAGAGGTCTTGAAGGACTCGATGATGTGATGAAGGAGGCAAAGCCTGACATCGTTCTGGTTCATGGCGACACTTCAACAACATTTGTGGGCAGTCTTGCGGCTTTTTATAATCAGATTGCCGTTGGCCACGTTGAAGCGGGTCTCAGAACTTATGACAAGTATTCTCCATTCCCAGAAGAAGTGAACCGCAGACTCACAGGTGTTATTGCGGATATGCATTTTTCGCCCACAGAGCGTAACCGTGAAAATCTCCTCAAAGAAAATGTGGACGACAGCACAATTTATATCACGGGCAATACGGTTATTGATGCACTTCAGACAACCGTGCGCAGCGACTATGTGTTCAAGGACGAAACATTGGCTTCAATGAATTGGGATACAAAAAAGGTTATTGTTATGACAGCGCATCGCCGTGAAAACCTTGGCGAGCCTCTCAAAAATATCTGCCGTGCGGTGAAGCGTATTGTTGAGGACTTCCCCGAAGTTGAGGTTGTATATCCTGTTCATATGAATCCTGCAGTGCGTGAGGTTGCATACAGCATCCTTGGTGATCTGGACAGAGTGAAGCTCATTGAGCCTGTTAATGCAGATGAACTTCATAATGCAATCAGCCGTGGCTATATGGTTATGACCGACAGCGGTGGTCTTCAGGAGGAAGCTCCGTCGCTTGGCAAACCCGTTCTGGTTATGCGTAATGAAACCGAGCGTCCCGAAGCAGTTGATGCCGGCACGGTTAAGATTGCAGGTGTTGACGAAGAGGTTATATATAATCTTGCAAAAGAACTGATTGTGGACAACGATGCTTATAACAAAATGGCAAAAGCTGTTAATCCTTATGGTGATGGACACGCATCAGAACGCATTGTTCAGGCAATTATAGATAAGTATAGCAAATAAATATTGAAGGTGAAATCCAATGGATATATCAAAAGAATGTGTTGTTGCGGCAAAGGATTTGATTGAAAAGGCACATTTGAAAAAAGGCGATATTGTTGTGGTCGGCTGTTCAACAAGCGAGGTGCTTGGCAGCAAATGGGGAACAAATTCAAGTCCCGAAACGGCAAAGGTTCTGTTTGAGAGCCTTTACGGAGTGTTTAAGGAAAAGGGAATTTATGTTGCAGCGCAGTGCTGTGAACATCTGAACCGTGCAATTATTGTCGAAAAAGAGGCTGTGCCCTTTGCTGAAATTGTGAATGTTGTTCCTGTTCCAAAGGCAGGCGGTTCTTTTGCAACCGAGGCATATGCACATTTTGAAAATCCCGTGGCTGTGGAGGAAATCAAGGCTGATGCAGGACTGGACATTGGTGCAACACTTATTGGTATGCACCTGAAAAAGGTTGCTGTGCCTGTTCGACTGGATGTTCGGACAATCGGTGAAGCTCCCGTTACGGCTGCTCGCACACGCCCCAAGTTCATTGGCGGCAGCAGAGCAAATTATGACGAAAGCCTTATGGATTAATTTGAAAGGGATGTTGTGTTTTTGTAATACAACATCCCTTTTGGATTTGGTTAAAAGCGCATTTGCATATTTTGAGGATGTACGTGAATTTGGAGTGAAATAACATAAAATATTGACATGTAGAATAAAATATGGTAAAATAATGTCGATAAATGTTATCGAAATTTTGTAGGAGGTTTAAAAATGAAGTATTGCAGTACGTGTGGTGCAGAGATTAATGAAGGTGCTATCGTTTGTGTAAAATGCGGATGCACTGTTCAAAGTTCAAATGCACCAGTTGGTCAGTTGAAAACCAACAAAGGATTGGCTAAGTTTATATTTTTGTCAATCATAACATTTGGGATTTATGGTTTGGTTGTTATGTCATCTTTGAGTAATGATATAAATATTGTTGCTAGTCGCTATGATGGTAAAAGAACTATGCACTATTGCTTGTTGGCTTTTTTGGTTGGACCTGTTACGCTTGGAATAGCATATATCGTGTGGTTCCACAAGATATCCAATAGAATTGGATGCGAACTTAAGAGGAGAAATATTGCATATAGTTTTTCTTGTGCGGATTATTGGCTTTGGAATGTTATTGGAAGTATGATCTTTGTTGGTCCGTTTGTTTACTATCATAAATTATTCAAAGCGGCAAATCTTGTATGTGCAGATTACAATAAAAAGGGATAAGTTTACATATTGTTTATGAGTAAAAGGTTAGGTATATTTCTATTAATTATAATATATTTTTTAGTAGTATATGCTTTGTTCGGATATTATGATATTACTTGTGTTTTTATCGAATTTCTGAGGATTCCTTGTCCCGGTTGTGGAATGACACGAGCACTGATAGCTCTTGTTAATATGGATATTATTAAAGCGATAAAGTATAATGTTGTAATTTTTTTTATGCCGTATATCTTTATTTATATTTTCTTTAATTTAAAGAGCAAGGTGCATAATGTCTTGTTGATTATAATTGCAATAATTGCAATTGTAAATTGGTTAATAAAAATTATTTTATTTATTTAGGGGGAAATACTGATGTTTTGTAAAAATTGTGGAAATGAAATAAATGAAAATGCAGTTGCTTGTATGGGATGTGGTTTTGCGAAAGGTACGGGTGAAAAATTTTGTATCAATTGCGGAAATGAAATAAATCCTGGAGCGATGATTTGCACAAAGTGTGGTTCAGCCGTAAAAACAGTTGCTTCAAATACAACCGGGGAACAAAAATCAAAATTGGTTGCAGTTTTGCTTGCTTTCTTCCTGGGAAGTATAGGCATTCATGATTTTTACCTTGGATACACTAAGTATGGAGTAATTAAAATTATTTTAACTGTTTGTACCGGATTTGGTGGAGGAATTTGGGCTTTGATTGATTTTATTAGATTGTTAACTGGTTCCTTAAATACTGATGCAAATGGAAATGAATTAAAAAAAGAATTTTAAATAAAGGCTGAATTATCAGCATCAAACTATTTTGCTTTTCAAAAATCCGTACAAATTTGTGTGCGGATTTTGTTTATAAAGTGTAAGTGAAGTGTGATTGCTTTGTTGTTGACAATAGATTCGAAATGATATATACTGAAAACAAGCAGAGAGGAGAGGTTTTTATGATATGTAATAAATGCGGACAGCAAAATGAAGATAATGTTTTTTTCTGTCGTTTTTGCGGTGCAATGCTGAAACAGCCCGACGAACAGGTGGCTTGGAAGGTAAATGCCGGTGAAGACCCAAGAACGTCTTTCGTGCAGGAAACGGTGTCTGAACGTGCTGAGGCTGCTGCTGTGAACGGCGAACCCAAAGGGGAGAAGCCTGTGTATGCGGCACCGACAGCCACTACATATGAGGTGCAAAACTCAGGTACTCCGGTTCAGCAGACGGCACAGAGATATGGCGCACCTGTTCAGCAAATGAGACCACCACAGGGAATTCCTTATTCGGGCGGTGTTCCCATGAGAAACTCTTCTGACGGCCTTGGATTGGCTATTGCGGCTTTGGTGTGTGGTATTTCGGCAATTGTTATTCCTTATATTGGCTTGGTTATTGGTATTCTTGCAGTCGTATTCGGATGCGTTGCAAAGCATAAGGGCAACACCGGCCCCATGGCAACAGCCGGAATTGTTTGTGGTGCAATCGGAATTGCAATCGGATTGTTTTGGATTGTTGCCTGTGCAGTTATTATTGAAGTAGCAACAGAGTTTTATAACAGCTATCCATATTATTATTAAGTTTTGGTATTCAGCCTTGCGGTCTCAGGTCCGCAAGGCTATTTTTTCATACAATATATTGACAAAACAAAAAAACTATGCTATATTAACTGTATTAATACAAGTAATACGGTTGACGAGGAGGTGAACGGATGATTAATCTGGATTATAAAGATGGTCGGAGTATACATGAACAGATTGAGACGGGACTGAAGGAGCTGATTATTAATGGGATTTTACAGACGGATGAACAGCTTCCGTCGGTGAGAGAATTGTCGGTGAACCTGACGGTGAATCCCAATACGGTTCAAAGAGCGTATAAGGAGCTTGAACAGGAGGGGTTCATATACAGTATAAAAGGAAAAGGAAATTTTGTTGCATCTTTGTCAAAGGCAAACAGCGAAAAACGACGTGATGAGCTTGTGGAAAGCCTTGTTGCAACGGCACGGGAACTTTGTTTTTTGGGCTTGGAAAAGGCAGAGGCAATGAATATTATCGAAAATATTTATTCAGAAAGGGAGGAAATGCTGTGATAAAAGTGAAAAATGTTACCAAGTTTTTTGACGATTTCAAGGTTCTTGACAATGTTTCGATGAATGTCAGAAAAGGTACGATATATGGCTTGGTTGGTGCAAACGGAGCAGGAAAAACAACTCTCATAAACCACATTACAGGTGCGTTGAAGCCCAATGGCGGTTGTATTGAAGTGTCGGGAGAGGATGTTTTGAAGAATGAAAGAGTAAAGCAAAAGATGCTTGGGATTTCCGATGATTGGTTTTTTTACGGTTCATTTACCGTGAAGGATATGATGAAGCTGTATCGGGATGTTTATTCGGATTTCAGCATGGAACGGTATACTGCAATTGGCAAGTTGCTTGGAATTAATGAAAAGCGGCAGATAAGAAAGTTGTCAAAGGGAATGAAAAAGCAGGTTGCTTTTTGGCTCAGTCTTTCGGCAATGCCGGATGTGCTTATTCTGGACGAACCCCTTGACGGGCTTGACCCTGTTATGCGCAAGCAGATTTTGAGTCTTGTTATCGGGGATGTGGCTGACCGTGAGATGACTGTTCTTGTTTCTTCGCATAATCTCCGTGAGCTTGAGGACATATGCGACTGGGTTGGAATCATACATAAAGGCAGAATGATTCTTGAAAAGCCCCTTGATGACCTGAAAGGAACGGTTCACAAGTATCAGCTTGTTGTTCCACAAGATAAAATGGAAATGCTTGAACGAATGGAGGACATTCTTCACATTTCAAATGTGGGCTCGGTGTACAACGTGATTATCCGTGGTGATGGTGAGATTACGGACAAAAAGATGCAGACTCTCTCGCCTGTTCTTTGCGAGAGAATAAGCCTCACCCTTGAGGAAGTTTTCATTTATGAGTTGGGAGGTTTGGGCTATGACTTCAAAAATATCATTGTTTAATAAAGGTATATATAAATCAACTGTCAGAAGATATATATGGGGCGGCGTGCTTTATGCCATACTTTTGTTTATGATAACGTGCATGGCAATAATGTTTGATATTGACATTGAGGGCAGTACGTACAGAGCAATGGGTGAAACGGGTGTTTTACTTTTGCTGAATGATACATATTTGTTTCTGCCTCTTATTATTGCAATGTTTGTGCCCACCGTTGTTGCTTTGCTGACCTTCAGATTTGTGCATTCAAAAAAGACGGCAATTTTTGTTCATAGTCTTCCTGTTTCAAGGACGGCAAATTATGTTTCAACAATAATGGCGGCATTCACCCTTATGTTTGTTCCCGTGATTCTGAACGGCGCTGTGCTGATTATAATGAGCTGTGCGGCTTACGGTGAGTTCTTTGATGTTTCGTCGTGCTTTGTCTGGATGGGTATGAATGCTTTGACCCTTTTCCTTATGTTTTCGGTGTCGGTTGTTGCGGCGATGCTCACGGGCAACAGCTTTGCTATGGTTGGATTGAACGCTTTGATTCACGGTTTTGTTGTTATGGTTGCGGCGTGTTTTTCGCAACTTTGCGATGTTTTTCTTTACGGCTATTTTGGTGTAAACGAACTTATTAGTGCATCGGCAAAGTGGAATTTTGTTTATTATACGGTGAATCTGGCAGACGGGTTGAGTTACGGAGGATTTTCGGAACAAATGTTTGATTTTTCGACCTTTGTGGTGATGGTTCTTCTTGCTCTTGGGTTGTTTGTTGCAGGATGGATTCTTTACAGAAAACGCAGAATGGAAACGGCGGAGGATGTTGCGGCATTCAGATGTCTCAATCCAGGATATAAATATTTGCTTACCTTTATAACAGCTTTGGCGGGATTCGGGCTGTTTGGGAATATGATGGAGGAAGAACCTCTTTTGCCTATACTTGTTTCGACAATTTCGGGTGTGGTTGTATATTTTGCATCGGAAATGATTTTGAAAAAGAGCTTCAGAATATGGAAGTCCTGGAAGGGCTTCGCAGGATTTGCAGTTTTGTTTTCAGGTATGATTTGCATATTTGCTTTCACAAGCTTCTTTGGATATGAAACAAGAGTTCCCAAGGCAGAAGATATTGAGAGCGTTGCTGTTTATGAATACTATTATCAGCAGGAACCGTGGAGTTCCGATTCTGAAATTATTGAGTATGCAACCAAGGTGCATGGTGAAACCCTTCAAAGCAATGAAATTTATACCGTGAAGAAGTATGTCAATGATTATAATTCGGCACTGCATATAAGATACAAGCTGAAAAACGGTGATGTATTGGTCAGACGTTATCCTGTGTCGGAAAAGCAGATTTGCGGAATTTTGTCAGAACTCTATAAGTCAGAGGAATATAGAATGAAACTTCTTGAACTGTTTTCGGATGATATAGGCAGATATAACCGCCTTCACTTTAATAACGGCGTGGACAACGGAATTACTGATGAAGAAAAAATCAATGAGTTTATTGATGTGCTTAAAAAGGATGTTCTTTCCCTTGAATATCTGCAGATGCGTGACAGCAGCAATTGGGGAATGAGTGTCAGCATAGAATATGTGCCAAAGGATCAGCTTGATGACGGTGAAGATTATCGTGTTTATTCAATTGGACAGACAATAAATGCCAACTTCAAAAATACTTTGAAATGGATTAAAGAAAACGGATATTCAAAGATTGCTTTCAATAATATGAATTATGACCTTGCTATTATTCCTGTGGAGGAATGGGATAACAGGTATAACTACAAAGATGAAAATGTTGTGGATTCATACCGTCCAACAGCGCAGGTGTACAAAACCCCGGTTATCGACAATTTCCCCGATGCGGTGAGGATAAGCGAGCAGGAGAAAAAGGATGCGGTTCGTGAATATGTGCTCGGCACAGGTGAGGCATATGTTCCCGACGGGGCATATTCCTATTATATAATGACCATTGGCGAAGAAGGACATCTCAGCATTGTTGCGGCATTTTATGAGGGATATGAAAATATTATGGAATTGATTAAATAAATTCAATGGGCTTGTTGCATTAAGTAAGGTTATTGTACAAATGAACGAAAATGTCACCCTGAGCGTATGCGAAGGGTCTCTCCTATCCACGAGAGAGGCTAAGATTCTTCGACTTCGCCATACGGCTACGCTCAGAATGACGATCGAGTTTTGAAAAACATTACTTTAATGCAACAGCCCTTTTTAATAAAAACAGGTTATCCACGCAAAAAATATCTTTTTTAAATTTGATGAAAAAGTATTGGTGGCAGAACTTTTGAAAACTTTTTTGAGCTCAATACTTTGATTTGCCACAAGGGGATATTCACCGCATTTATTGCCATTTAATTCGATGATTGCGGTTCCCAGACAATCGCCCTTTTTGATTGGAGCCTGCAAATTTTCAAAAGGGACAGCTGTGATTTTGATTTGTGATTCTTCGTTGCTTTTTACCGGCAAAATCAGGTCACTTTCCGTCACAAGTTCAACCTGCTTTGACGAACCATTGCTTACTTCTGCCGTGGCAAGAATATCGCCAGATGATTTTATTTTATACGGCGTATATTCCTTAAATGTGCTGTCGTACAGGCTCATATGGTCGTTCCAGTCATCAGGGGCACGGAGAGTTACGCATATCAACGTCATTCCGTTGCGTTCGACGGCAGAGACAAGACACCTTCCTGTTGCTTTGGTGAAGCCTGTTTTCACGCCGATGCATCCGTCATACATAGAAAGAAGCTTGTTGTGATTAACAAGGTGGCGGTCATAATCGTGGTCTTTCCATGGGATTTTTTTTGTTTTTGTTGAGACAATTTCACGGAATTTCGGGTTCTTTATGGCATAAGCCGTGATTTGTGCAAGGTCATATGCTGTTGTATAATGCTGTTCATCGGATAGTCCGTGGGGGTTTGTGAAGTTTGAATTTGTTGCACCGATTTTCAATGCGGTCTGATTCATAAGTTCGGCAAATTTTTCAACTGAGCCCGAAACGTGTTCTGCAATAGCGGTGGCGGCATCATTGCCTGAAACGAGCATAAGCCCGTAGAGAAGCTGTTCAAGGGTCAGCTTTTCACCAAGCCCGAGATACATGGAGGAGCCTTCAACACCGTATGCGTTTTTTGATACCGTTGCAACGGAGTTAATGGC